>CALJIQ010000031.1 GCA_937973995.1 uncultured Saprospiraceae bacterium | reverse complement strand
AAACAAACCCTACTATGAAAAAAGCGCTCATTTGGTTTCTACTCCTATTTTTTGCAATCGTATTAGCTTCCGTTGCCATTGCCTTTTTCTTTGAAAAACAAATTAGCCAACAATTAATTTCTGCTATTAACAAGGAGTTAGTAGATGATATACAGGTGGAAGATTTTGAATTATCGCTATTGAAAGGTTTTCCTAATGTGTCGGCTCGTTTGAATGGCGTGCAAGTGCCGGATAATAGAGGAGGGATATTATTAGAAGCAGAAGCGATGTCCTTCAATATAGGCTTAATTGGGCTGCTCACTTCCAAACTCAATTTTGGATCGGTGTTAATTGAGAATGGGGCCTTATTTGTGGATATTGATCGTAGGGGAAAAGCAAATTACCTCATCTCTAAAGCAACCGAAGAAAAATCTACCACTGATTTTTCTTTATCTCTAAAAGAGGCCATTCTCAATAATATTGAATTGATTTATGCCAACCAACAGACGAAGCAAGAATTAAAATGGTTATTGCAAGATGCGCAGTTTTCAGGGGAGTTTGATAGTGATAAGTTTTCTATGATTAGTGAGGCAGCTATCGAGTCTCATTTTGTGGACTCTGAAGAGGAACGATATTTAGTCGGACAACAGTTGGGTTACAATGCTACTATTTATGTGGATTTGAATGAAAGTTTGTATGAATTGCAAGAGGTAACGCTTCGATTAGACGATAATGAATTTGACGTAAAAGGAACCGTCCATCAATTATCTTCCGCTACCGATTTTGATCTAACGATTCATACCAATGATGGGAATTTAGAATCTGTTATTCAACTATTACCGCAAGACTATCAATATCTAGAAGGTTTTTCTAGTAGTGGTAATTTCAATTTTGATATTTTAGTCAATGGCAGACTCAATGAACGAGAACAGCCTGCTATTCGACTCAATTTCGGCTTAGATGATGGTAGTATTCAACACGAAGAATTGAGTAGTTCCATTAAAGATGTTTCTTTCGCTGCTAGTTTTACGAATGGTACTTCGGCTTCGGGTAGAGATGCTGTTTTCGAGGTTCAAAATTTTAAAGGGTACTTTAATAGAGAGTTGATTGAATCTAAATTGAAAGTAACCAATCTAGAAAATCCTAGAATTCAATTAGACCTGGATGGCACCTTGCCGATGGAGTCTATATATCCCATGTTTGGTTATACTTCTATCACAGGTGGAGATGGGGAAATGGAATTCCGAAAAGTGCATGTGGATGGAAATTATGAGGATATGATTCGCACCTCTCGAATACACAAAGTGAATGCCAGTGGATTAGTAGAATTGGATGATGCAGAAATTACCATTAATAAAGAAACGCTTGTTTTTGATAAAGGAACGATTGCCTTACAAGACAATCAAATAAGGGTTGAGAATATCGAAATGGAAGGGGCAGGAAGTGAGTTATTATTTGATGGATATTTCCACAATGCCCTCCCTGTATTATTAGCGGATTCCATTAATAGCCAGGAAGCAGAATTAAAATTTAGTGCTACACTAGAAGCGGATTATCTAGATTTAGATAGATTATTGGTGGCAACGGAATTAAAAATAGATGAGGATTTAGTAGCAAAAGGAGGAGATGTAGATTCCATGAAAATTGAAAAAGTAGAGCAACGAGAATTTATTACGAATTTCTTGAACGGTACTTTTACCGTTGACGTAGCCTCTTTCAATTATAATAAAGTAGAAGGAGAAAATTTTACTGGAAAGCTGACTTTTAAAAACAATGAAATGAGCATCGTCGGAGAAGCAGCGGCAATGGATGGTTCCTTCGATATTGATGGCACTACTACCTTTAAAGAGCGTCCCAAATTAAAAGCCAAGGTAATTTGTACGGACATTGATGCTAAAGAATTTTTCCGCCAGATGGAAGACTTTGGGCAAGAAGTGTTGAGTTATAGACATCTAGATGGTACGCTTAGTTCAAAAATGGTCGTCTCTGCGGAATGGGATAAGGAAGGTAATTTTGATTATGAGGACTTGCGAGTATTAGCAGATGTTTCAGCTACAGATGGGGAACTCAATAACTTTGGCATGTTAGAAGATTTTTCCTCTTATGTAAAAATCCGAGACTTAGAAAGTATCCGTTTTGTAGATATGCGGAATTGGTTTGAGATTAAGAATCAGCGGATTTATATTCCCGTTATGCTGATTCAAACCAATGCCATGAATATGTTATTAAGTGGGGAGCATTCCTTTGAAAATAAGTTTGATTATAATATTAAGATTAACGCTGGTCAGGTATTATTTTCGAAGTTTAAAAAACACAATCCTGACTTAGACCCACAACCCGCAAAAACCAATGGGCTCTTTAATCTACATTATAATGCTTATGGAAATTTTGATGATTATCAAGTAAAGAGTAATAAACGAAAAGTAAGGCAAGCCTTCCAAATGAGTGAATACCGAAAGAACTCCATTAAGGCGGCGCTAGATAAAGAGTTTGGCAAAGCTTATCGGATGGAGATACCCGCAGCTTATGAAGAAAAATTCAAAGATATTATTGATATAGGTGGATTTGATGAAGGACAGATATTTTATTTAGATCCTATTGAGGGGAAACGGAAGGGTAGCTTGTAAATTCGTGTTAAGATTACAAAAAATTTTAAAACTTTTGTAATCTGTTCTTCGCATAAATTAGCTTTCTTAAAGCCAGTAGATTTTTAAGAACTTTTGTCTTTCTTTTATGCCAGCTCACCACGTTCTCAAAAACTGGCAATGCTAATTAAACTTTATCCTACTGCCTCGCTTGCTTCGCAAGCTCGGCAAATTGGTTCTTTGGAGACAGCGATTTAAAAAAATGGTTTTTTAAAACCATTTTTTTAGATCGCTGTCTCCAAAGAACCAATTTGCCGAGCTTGTGAAGCAAGCGAGGCAAAAGTTTAACTGGCGATTGGCATAATTAGTAATCAATAATAGCCTTCTGTTTTTAACAATAAATTTTCTGACAGTGAAATGGTCTGACAACAAAGTAGTCGGACCGCTGACTTCTCCAACATAACCTACATTATGAATTTTCTAAGACAGTTATTTACAGATTTAACGTGTGACCATAGTCATTATATTATTACCTTTTTACTGGGTTCCTTTCTAATTGGTTTTCTCACTCGTTACTTTATGAGTTTAAGAAAAATTAGAAATGCCGAGGAATCTCTAGAAAGATCAAAATTAGAGTTAAGGCAGTCTAAAAAGTTAAGAGATGGATTGCAAGAAAAATATGATTTAAAAGAAGCGGACTATCAGAAAGCTACTTTGTCGTTAACGGAGAGAACAAAGTCGCTCAATGCATTTGAATCAGAGAAAAAACAATTAAATAATAGATTGAAGTCCACTTTAGATGAATATGAAAAAGCCAAAGCAGAGCATACGCAAACTGCTTCTCGCTTAGAAGAAATGAATGATCAGATATTAGGTTTGAGAACAAAAAATTCTCAATTAAATGCTGAACTAGAGCAAAGAACAGCAACTATTAACCAATATGCAGATACACAAGTAGATAATAGTCGGCAAAAAGAATTAGAAGCACTTGTTGTTAAGCTACGGTCTGAAAATGCTTCCCTACAATCTACTTCTAGAGTTTCCAACACTAAATCAGAAGGGTATGAATTATTGGAACAAAAAATTGCACAATTAGAAGGAGAAAGAGAGCAATGGAGTGAGTCCCTTTCGGAAGTTACTCAGTTAGAAGAAGGAAATGCAGCACTTAATGCTAGCATGTTGCAATTGATTGAGCAAAATGAGTTATTGAAAGATCAATTAGATGAATTGGTGCAATATGAATCTGGTAATGAAATTTTGAATTCAACGGTTCTTCAACTAATGGAGGAGAATGAAGCTTTGAAAACGAAGAAAACCAGTTCTACTTCTACTTCCACAACGGTATATACCCATGCTCCTCGAGAAGCCTCCACTACCTCTGCTGCCATTGTAACAGAAGACTTATCCACCGATCAGGCAAAGGCGAAAATTAGATCAGCTATTGGGAGTAAAATTAAATATGCTACCCCAGCAGAGAAAGATGATTTGAAGAAAATTCAAGGGATCGGTCCTTTCATTGAAGAAAAATTAAACGATTTAGGTATTTATACTTTCGCCCAGTTGAGCCAGTTTGATGAATCGATGATTCCAACCCTCACAGCGGCTATCGAATTTTTCCCAGGTAGAATCGAACGGGATGAATGGATTGGACAAGCAGATCGTTTAGCATATATGAAAGGAGGTAGTAGCGGAACAACCTCTACTTCAAGAAGGGTTATCTCTAGAACGGTTGTTACCAGACCTAAAGAGGAAAGCTTTGTAAGCGAGAAGAAAGCGGTACAAGAAAAAATAATCGTAGATCCAACTCCTGCCCCTCAAAAGATAACCAGAGTCGTTAGACGAGAGCCGATTAGAAGGGTACAAAGAGTTGTCAAAAAAGATACCCCCACGCCAACAGAGAAAGTAGAATTACCAAAACCACCAAAGGCAGAAGTACCTCGTGCAGATGAACAAGTGGTTACACCTACGCCTGTTCCTGAGACTATTCCCACTCCGACTCCTGCGGCATCTCCAGGCTTAAAAGAGTCTATTAGTCGAAAAATCGTCATTCCTTCTATTGTCTCACCTCCAGTAGAGATGGAAGAGCCTCAAGAAGAAATAAAGGCGGAAGAAGTTACTACCGAAGTGGAGGATGCCATGACGGTGGAGGAGCTATTTGATGAAGACACGACGGTGGCCGTGGAAGAGGAAGTAACGGAAGAAGAAGTAAAAGAAGAGGTAACTACTGATGAATCGGAAACAGAAGAAGCTATAACTGAAACAGAAGAAGCAGCGTCCATAGCGGAAGTAGAAGAAGAACCGATACCAGCAGCGCCAGTGGTGCCAGATGATCTGAAAAAGATTGAAGGGATAGGACCGAAAATAGCTGGGCTTTTAAATAATGTGGGTATTTTTACCTATCAACAGTTAGCTGCTAAGTCCTATGATGACTTACAGGATATTATTGATGATGCGGGCCCTAGATTTCGGATTGCTAGACCTAAAACTTGGCCGCAACAAGCGGCCCTAGCAGCACAAGGGAAATGGGATGATTTAAAAGATTTACAAAATAGAATTAGAGGAGGGACGTTATTCCCAGAATAGTGGTGAGAGATAACTGGCATTTTTGAAAGACCTGTTATCTTCAAAATATTAGGAATTAATAACCTACTTAGATATGAAGCCTCTTTATCCTCCATGATGAAGGGGCTTTCGATTTTTTACACTGCGACCAAAGTTAATTGTCTAGAGGTTGCTGACTTTGAAGATATAATTGAGGTTGAGGTGAACCACCTGCTTACACTACAAATAGCCGTTGCACTAGGGCAAATAAAATATAAAGCAGGATAATTAACGCAAAGGCAGCTTCTTTCAAAAGGATGAGTAGCAAAACAGAAATCAGTATAAAGACAAAGCGAAACTCATTGCCTGACCATTGAAAATGCTTAAACTTAAAACTAAACATAGGTAACTCCGCAATGAGCAGATAGGAAAGAAGGAGAATGATCGGATATAAGAAAAAAGGATTAATCACAAAACTACCCAGTCCATAAGAATCGTAATGATAGATTAACATCAGACCTACCGTAAAGATGGTACAGGACGGAGTATTCAAACCAATAAAATTTTCCGTTTGGCGGGTATCTAAATTGAATTTTGCCAATCTCAAGGCAGCGAAAACAGTAACTAGAAAAGCAGGTAAGGCAGCCAGTATTAAGTATTGTGGGAATTCTTCAAAGTTTTTATCTAATCCTCTCACCAATAACATATAGATAATCGCTCCGGGTACAACTCCAAAAGAAACCATATCTGCTAGGGAATCTAATTCTTTACCCAATTCCGATTTTACATCTAACATTCTTGCTGCTAAACCATCAAAATAATCTGCCCAGGCCCCTACAAATAAAAAAATAAAGGCTTGAAAGAACTGATTATAAAAAATACAGGCCAAAGCGCAGCAACCGCAGAAGAGGTTGATAGAAGTAATTATATGTGGAATGTTTTTTTTCACGACTCTTTACAAAAATATCAAATTTGTAGGTATTGTGATATGATGATAAGGGTTTTACAAAAGTGTACGGTAAAGAATTTCTTTTCGCCAGTAGCCGTCTTTTTAAAATTAGTTCTAGTTAAGGAAGCCTAGAATTTGTTTATTTTTGGTTCTTGTAGCCTTTTATTAAAAGGTTCTTTGTTAGAAACTAGGGTTCTTTGACATATCCCGTGATACCTTCCCTGAAGTGGACATCGAGTCCACTTCAGGGAAACAAGGGTTTCTAAAGGGAGAAGGTAGGCTATACCTACCTTCTCCCTTTAGAAACCCTTGTGCAAATCAGGTTGGCATCGGCCAACCTGATTTGCTATTTGTCGTATTTCACAAAATATGTCAAAAAACCAAGAACCAAAAAATAATTATTTCTAGATATCATGTACACATACCATACCTATAAAACAATCATACTAAAACTGCTTTTTGTACTTTCTATCTTGCTGCCGACACTGTCCTATGCTCAAATAGAGAATGATGAATGTGGCACTGCAGAGGTGCTTCCTGATATATCGTCTTTTTGCTCTTTAGAAGGAGCATTTACCAATGAAAATGCTACTACTTCTCCTTTATCAACAGGAGGAAGTCTTTCCGAAAATGGTAAAGATGTCTGGTTTCAGTTTACGGCTGTTGCTAGTCAAGTAACCATCACTGTGAAAGGAAGAGGCAATGGAGGAACCTTGAGAGATCCTGAGATTCAATTGATTGCCAGTAACCAATGCGAGGAATTCCTTATTATAGATGAAGAAACGGATAATATTGGAGATATTGCGGAAATGAATAAAGGAGGCTTGATACCAGGGGCAACCTATTTGATTCGGGTACAAGGACAAAATGGGGGAGAAGGTTCTTTCCAACTATGTATTAATAATTTCTTCCCACCTCAAGACCCTGGTAGTGATGTCAATGTAGCTTCTATGCTATGCAATAAGTCCTCTTTCACCATCCCTCAACTAGGTGGGGCGGGAGTAGATGAAGATGAAGCAAATGATACTTGCTTAGATACCGATGGTATTTTTGGTGGTCTGTTTGGAACAAATTCCGAACAAAGTTCTACTTGGTTTACCTGGGTAGCGGCTAATGACGGTACTTTAGAATTTACCTTGACCCCTCTTAATCCATCCGATGATTTAGACTTTGTTTTATTCGAACTCCCTAGTGGGATTAACAATGGTGCGAATAGGATCGTGTTGCGATGTATGGCGGCTGCCTGTGAAGGTCCAACTGGCTTAAATGGTACTTCCCAAGATTTGCAAGAGGATGCAGACTGTGACCCTGGAGAGGACAATTTTGTGAAAGCTATTGAGATGCAAGCGGGCAAAGCCTATGGCCTGCTTATTAATAATTGGTCAGAATCTGGCAATGGGTTTTCTCTTGATTTTGGAGGTACGGGTGATTTTCAAGGTCCTGATGCTACCTTTTCTGCCGCTAAGGGTGGGGACGTATTTGAACAAACGCAAATTTGTATAGGAGAAGCAGTAACGTTTGATGCGAGTGCCTCTAGTTTTGACTTAGGAAGCATCTCGGAATACGAATGGATATTTGGGGTCGGAGCCGAACCGGAAACTGCTACAGGAGCAAATCCTGGAGAAATAAGATATTCGGAACCTGGCGTTAAAACGATTGTGCTCACCATTACCACCTCACTTGGATGTAAAGTAAGTGAAGTGAGAGAAGCTATGATAACAGTAGATACCTGTTGTTTAGCCCTTGAAGTAGAAGCAGATGCTACTTTACTTACCTTAGGGGAGTCCACCTCCCTTACTACCACTGCCACTGATGCAATTGGAAGCGTTCAATACCAATGGTCACCAGTCGATATTCTCAGTTGTATGGATTGTTCTTCTCCAATTGCTACCCCCTTAGAAACTACGACTATCAGTGTCACGGTTACAGATGACAATGGGTGTGAAGCAATAGATGAAATTACCATAGAAACCGAAATAGAAATCAAAGAAATCACGATTCCTACTGCCTTTACCCCTGATTTTGATGGCACCAATGATCGCTTTACCATATTAGGAGGAGGACCAAATGATCGAATTATCTCCATGGAAATCTATTCTAGATGGGGAGAATTGGTGTATGAAGCTGCTAATCTACCGTTAGGAGATAGCGATAGGGGATGGGATGGCAGATATAAAGGAGAACGTCAAAACCCTGATGTATATATTTACCATGCGGTGGTGCTAACAGAAGGAGAGGAAAAAGCATTTACGGGGGATATTATGTTGATTCGATAGTTTTATGATGCGTTGATAAATGGCCTCCTTGCTCGCCGCCTTTGGCGTCTCGCAAAAGGATTCTTTAGCGGCAGACCTTTCAAAAATGCCTTTTCCAAAGGCATTTTTTGA
>CALJIQ010000030.1 GCA_937973995.1 uncultured Saprospiraceae bacterium | reverse complement strand
GGTTTATGTAAATTCTCCTGTTCGGTCTGATCCAAATTTGCCTTTGGGTGGGTATAAGCAGTCGGGAATTGGACGAGAATTGGGGAAGACGGGGGTGTATAATTATACGACTTTGAAGTCTGTGAATATTGTGTTTTGATGTAGCCTAACTCTACTTAAAAAAGGGATTTTGAGAAACTAGGTGTCGGACACTTATAATAATACGAATCACCAGTTGAACAGTGAACTCCCCCCAGCCCTAGCACTCTCAAAAGAAAATAAAAAAGACTTTCTAAATTTGGAGTTACAACACAACCAAAAAAGAAAGTCTAATGAATTCTAAAAAAGAATACGCAGTAAAAATAAGAAAAATAGAGGGAGAGAAAGAAAAGTTACAGAAGAAACTAGAAGATCTGGAAGTTAAGAATCGCAGAAGTGGGAGGGAATTGAGTTATATGAAATCAGAAGTTAAGCGGATAAAAGCAAGTCGAAACAATTGGAAGCAGAAACATAAAGAGCAGCAAGCAGAATTGCAGCAAGCTAAGAGAAGGATAACAAGAGGCGGGAAAATAAAGTGGCATCATTATGCGACGTGGTTAATCGTATTAAGTATAGCCTTTAGAGTGATTGGGAATTGTTCCTATGAGAGTATTGTAAAAATTTTGCAAATATTAAATGTGCATTTCAATCTAGGTTTACCAAAGATACCCTGTGCAAATAGCATACAAAATTGGGTATCGAAATTGGGGTTATATCTTTTACAAAAGCAAAAGGTTCCTTGTATTATAGGTCAAAAAGTGTGCTTAATAATAGATGAGTCTATTCGATTAGGTCAGGAGAAATTGTTGTTAATATTGAGTGTTCCACTAGCTAAAGTAAAGAAAACGGCACTACAGTATAGGGATGTACAGGTAGTATATATGAAAGGAGCAATCAGTTGGACTGGGGAAAAAATAGGTAAAGTAGTGAAGGCTTTACAGCAATCTAACGGATTTGAGGTAGCACAAATATTGAGTGATGAAGATAGCAAGTTAAGGAAAGCTTGTACATTATCTGAAATTAGTCATACTCCTGATATTGCTCATGGAGTAGCTACGTGCTTAAAGAGAGTGTTTGAAAAAGAGGAAGAATTTATAGCTTTTAGAAAATTGATAGCTTCTTATTCCTCTAAAGGAGTCAATCAGGCTTTGAGTTATCTATGTCCTCCAAAACAACGAACCAAGGCAAGATTTATGAATATTCATAAGGTTACTAATTGGGCAAACAGTATGTTAGAAAACTTTAAGAAGCTCAATGAAAAGGAGCAAACTTTTTTTAAAGGCCTATTAGATCAACAGCCATTCATAGGGGCATTGGAGGAATGTATAAAGCTAGCCAAAGCCATTAGTTTACCATTTAAGCAAAAGGGCTTATCCACACAAACGCTAAAAGAGGCGCAGCAACACATAGATACCAATGAAGATGCGCAAGGATATTTACAGCAGTTTCTTCAAAATCTACAAGGATATATAACTCGTTATCAGAACATTACAAAACACTTTGAAGGAATCCCTATCCATGCAAGTTCTGAAATTATTGAATCGCTTTTTGGAAAATATAAAAGTAAAGCTAACAATTATGCGTTGACAGGATTGACTACCCTCAACTTAGAATTACCGCTTTACGGGTTGAACTTGGAAGAAATCAAACTCCATTTGGAGCAGGCTTTACTGGACATTTCTATCAAGGAATTATCTCAATGGAAAGTGAAGAATGCTTCTGATAACCAACTAGTTAAAAGAAAGCAGTTCTTCAAAAAATAAAATACTTTTTCTCCTTTTGAGAGTGCTACCCCTAACCCCTCTTAAAAGAGGGGAGTACGCTATGGCTAAATCTTGGCAAAGTGCCAAGAGGTAGCACCTCCCCCTTTTAAGGGGGGAATGAGGGGGTTGATAGATAGTAAGCACTAGGACATAAATAAGTTGACAATTAAAAGGAAGTTATTCTTTTGATTACATCATCAATCATAAATCTATGTAGCTTGCATCTAACTCCCCCGACCTCTCTTAAAAAAGGGGAGTACGCTATGGCTAAATCTTGGCAAAGTGCCAAGAGGTAGCACGTCCCCCTTTTAAGGGGGAATGAGGGGGTTCAAAAAGTTGATTAATCACGGCTCGATAATCACCTTTCCCTTTACTTTTCGGTCCATCATATCCACCAAGGCTTGCGCTCCGTTTTCAAGAGAATAGACCCCGTGAATATGGGGTTTCAATTGACCCTTCCCAAACATCTGGATGATTTCCATCGTGTTTTGCATATTGCCATTTGGATTGCGCATGGCGAAACTTCCCCAGAAAACCCCCACTATTTGGCACCCTTTTAATAAAGGAAGGTTCATGGGTATTTTAGCAATTCCTGCAGGAAAGCCAATAATTAAAAAACGCCCTTCCCAAGCCGTAGCACGTAGAGCAGCTTCTGTATAATCGCCACCAACAGGATCATATACGACATCCGCCCCTTTTCCACCCGTCAATTCCTTTACGCGCGCTTTTAAATCTTCTTCTTTATAATTAATAATTTCATCTGCCCCATATTCTTGACAAAGTGCCAACTTATCAGCAGTGGAGGCAGCTGCAATTACCTTTGCCCCCATTAATTTACCCAATTCTACCGCAGCTAAACCAACTCCTCCTGAAGCACCTAAAACCAATAGCGTTTCCCCTTCTTTCAAGGCAGCTCTGTCTTTTAAGGCGTAGTAAGAAGTGCCATAAGCCATCATAAAAGAAGCCGCTTGCTTATAATCCATCATGGGAGGCTTCGGAAATGCACTTTTGGCAGGCACAATCGCCTCTTCTGCAAAACCACCCGTTTGTACTAATCCGAATACCTCATCGCCGGGCTTAAGATGTTTTACGTCTTCTCCGACAGCTTTCACGACACCCGCTACATCACTACCTGGGGAAAAAGGTAATTCAGGTTTGAATTGATACAACCCTTGTACCATCAAAGTATCTGGAAAATTGACACTACATGCTTTTACGGTGATTAATACTTCATTTTTCTTTGGCGTAGGCGAGGGGATGTCCTCTAATACCATCTGTGTGGGATGCCCCAATTCTTTGCAAAGCAAAGCCTTCATAATCGGTGGTTTAGTTAGTGAGTAAGTATTTTATGAGTAATTAGTACAAAAGTAATAGTATGCGGTAAGAGTTTTAGGAATTAATTCCTCCAATACTACTATTTTTGCCCTTTCAAAAACAAAAGGATTCATTGTATCCTTTTTAGTTGTTCCTACGTAACCTTTTAGATATTTGAAGACGAAGTAAATAGTTAAATAATACCTGAAAATGAATTACAACATCAGCCATTTAAGAGAACTAGAAGCAGAATCTATTTATGTTTTAAGGGAAGTGGCTTCCCAATTTGAAAAACCGGTCTTGATGTTTTCTGGTGGAAAGGATTCTATTATGATGGTACATTTGGCAGCAAAAGCCTTCTTTCCAGCAAGAATCCCATTTCCTTTATTACATGTAGACACAGGTCATAACTTTCCAGAAACCATCAAATTTAGAGATGATCTGGTAGCTAAATTAGGTGCCAAACTGATTGTTGGTTCTGTACAAACGGCTATTGATACAGGGATGGTGAGAGAGGAGAAAGGATTTAATGCTAGTAGAAATGGCTTACAGACAGCGGTCTTATTAGATGAGTTAGAAAAAGGAAAGTTCGATGCGGCACTAGGAGGGGCAAGAAGAGATGAAGAAAAAGCAAGAGCGAAAGAGCGTTTCTTTTCTCACAGAGATGAATTTGGACAATGGGATCCAAAAAATCAACGCCCTGAGTTATGGAATCTATTTAATGGTAAAAAACACTTCGGTGAGCATTTTAGAATATTCCCGATTAGTAACTGGACGGAGTTGGATGTATGGCAATACCTAGCATTGGAAGAAGTAGAATTGCCAAGTCTTTATTTTGCCCACAAGCGGAAAGTTTTTCATCGTGACGGCACCCTTCTAGCGGATACCCCGATTATTCAAAGAAAACCGAACGAGGAGTTGATCGAAAAAATGGTTCGTTGTCGAACGATTGGCGATATGACTTGTACAGGGGTTTGGGAATCAGATGCAGATTCGCTAGAAAAAATTATACAAGAAGTTTCTACTACCAGAATGACCGAAAGAGGGGGAAGAACCGATGATAAGCGTTCAGAAACTTCTATGGAGGATCGTAAAAAGAAGGGATACTTTTAGATGTTTATTTGTTGAACTGTTTATTTGTTTAGCAAGATGCAACTTAAACTAATAAACAAGTAGCTTAACCATTAAGCTGAGTCTTTCTAAGCTTATTTATCTTATGCGCAAGTTCATCAATTAATGGTCTAGTATTATTTACCTCTGATTCAGTAAGATAGTTTAAATCTTGTGCCACTATTAATTGACTAAGAACTTCCATTAAACTTCCGAATGCCATTTCGGAATAGCGAGCTTTTTCTTTCTTTGAAATTCTTGCTGTTCCTTCGGTAATATTTGAAGAAACAGAAATCACGGCTCGTTTAATTTGAGAAGTTAAACCATAGACTTCCTCTTTTGGAAATGCTTTAGATAAGGAATATATTTCTTTGACTAATGTTCGGCTTAAATTCCAAACAGTTAGCTTTTCAAATGAATAAGTTTTCATATAGTATGCTGTTTAGATTTAATAAAAACACAAAATAAAGAATAAATTTGATTGTTTAATTGTCTTGTTTGTTTATTACCAGATGTTAAACAAATAAACAGTTAAACAAATAAACAATAAATAATGACTGGACAATCAGTTTCTGACGCAAAGAACCAATTAATGGGTACCATAGACCAAGACACAGAGCTATTGCGATTCTCTACAGCAGGAAGTGTAGATGATGGAAAGAGTACCCTAATCGGTCGTCTATTATACGATAGTAAATCCATTTTTGAAGATCAATATGAGCAAATAAAAGCGACGAGTGAGCGTAGGGGAGAAGAGGGGGTGAATCTTGCTTTACTAACTGACGGATTAAAATCGGAAAGAGAGCAGGGCATTACTATTGATGTAGCTTATAGATACTTTGCTACCCCAAAGCGTAAATTTATCATTGCAGATACCCCAGGTCATATCCAGTACACTCGGAATATGGTAACGGGTGCTTCGACTGCCAATGTAGCTTTGATCTTAATTGATGCTAGAAATGGAATTGTAGAGCAAACGAAGCGTCACTCTTTTATCTCTTCTCTTTTACAAATTCCACACATTGTAGTCTGTATTAACAAGATGGACTTGGCGGATTATAGTGAGGAGGCGTATAATAGCATCAAAGAAGAGTTTTCCAATTTTGCTAATAAGTTGGATGTAAAGGATATTCACTTTATTCCAATTTCTGCCTTACATGGGGATAATGTAGTAGATCGTTCCCAGAATATGCCTTGGTACGAAGGACAGACCTTGATGCATTATTTAGAAAATGTGCATATCGGTAGTGATCATAATTTTATTGATTGCCGATTTCCGGTACAGCATGTGATTCGACCTTATACGGATGAGCACCACGACTACCGAGGTTATGCAGGTAGAGTAGCAGGAGGCATTTTCAAAAAAGGAGATGAAGTGATGTTATTACCTTCAGGCTTTACCTCAAAAATTGCCAAGATTGATACCTATGACGGAGAATTAGAAGAGGCATTTCCGCCCATGTCCGTCACTATGCTGCTAGAAGATGATCTAGATTTAAGTAGAGGAGATATGATTGTTCGACCAAATAACCAACCTAATGTGACCCAAGATATTGACGCGATGATTTGTTGGTTTAATGAACAACCATTAAAGCAACCAAGAGGGAAGTATGTATTGAGACATACTACGCAGGAGGTTAATTGTTTGGTAAAGGAAGTTCGGTATACCTTAGACATCAATTCCCTACATAGAAATTTAGAAGATACGAAAGTGCATTTAAATGATATTGCAAGGGTTGTTTTAAGAACGACCAAACCGTTATTCGTAGATGAGTATCGAAATAATAGAATTACAGGTAGCTTTGTCCTAGTTGATGAAGCTACGAATAATACAGTGGCTGCTGGGATGATTATTTAATCTCCCAAACGTCTTACAACAAAGAAAGGGTAATGCCAAGATAAATAGCTGGCATTACCCTTTGTATTTTAACACCATAACACCAAAAATATAAGTATGTTTTATTTAGACAAATTAACAGAAACCGTTAAACAAATTTCAGTAGAAGCAGGTGCCGTTATCATGGAAGTTTACCAAGATGAAGCTAGCTTTGGGGTCACTCAAAAGGCGGACGAAAGCCCTTTAACAATAGCCGACCAGCGAGCAAATGAGTTGATCTGTACCGCCCTAAAAAAGGTAACCCCTTCTATTCCAATTATATCTGAAGAGAACAAATCAATTGCCTATCAAAAAAGGAAAAATTTTAGTTTTGCTTGGTTGGTAGATCCAGTGGACGGAACAAAAGAATTCATAAAAAGGAATGGTGAATTTACGGTCAATATTGCCTTGTTATACAATGGTAAAACCATCCTTGGAGTCGTATATGTACCTGCAACCAAAGAACTATTTTGGGGGATGAAAGGAAAAGGGGCCTATAGAAAAGTAATAGGGAAAAAAGGAAAAGAGGAAAAATTAACGGCGCCTTCTTTTACCATGAAAGACAATGGATTAAATGTAGTCTGCTCAAGGTCTCACTTAAATGAAGATACGGCGAATTTCATTAGCCAGTTAAATAAACCCAATAAAGTATCCAAAGGTAGTTCGCTTAAATTTTTGATATTAGCGCAAGGAGGGGCACATGTTTATCCTCGATTAGCCCCAACGATGGAATGGGATACGGGCGCTGCACAGATTATTTTGGAAGAGGCAGGCGGAAAAGTAATTAATGTGGAAACCAATGAACCCTTAGCCTATAACAAGCAAAATTTGAGGAACCCTCATTTTATTGCTTATGCTGATTTGGTCGATTAGTTCGTTGGTAAGCGCAGCGATTTAAATTGATTTTTGATTCTTTGATATATTCCGTAATACTTTCCCTGAAGTGGACATCGAGTCCACTTCAGGGAAACTTGTATATCCATCAAAACGAAATAAAGTTATCAATACCCACCTCAAAAGGTTTCCCCACTTTCTCTAAATAATCCGCTCCAAAAAATGCTATAAAGGCTTTGATTCCTTTTTCGGTAAAATGGGGGAGTAGCATACTCCACACTAACATTTCTCCATCTTCCTTGGTCTTTGTGCCGCGAATGGTTTGTTGGGCTAACCAGAAGAAGGTCAACATCCAAGTATTAAAAGCGATATTATGATAAATCCCTGGAAAAGGTTCTGGTTTCATATTCCCTGCGGATAATGCAAAGGCTATTGCGGACTGATTATCTTTTATCGTTTGTGCAGTCATTTCCCTGAATTTGGTTTTGATAATAGGATGTTTCAGTACATGGTTATCTAAAAAAATAAAGGCATATTGTTTTTGAAAACGATAGTATAATTGTATTTCGTTATGTAGGTTTTCAAAGGAAGGTAACTGCTTAGATTTATTTCTTTCCACCATCATTTTATCCCACATCTCCTCCGCTATGGCTTTGAGTAACTTATCTTTTGTCTTATAATGATAGGTTAAATTGCCTCTTGTCATTTCAATAGAACTAGCAATTTCATATAAGGTAACGGCAGCAAATCCCTGTTTATTAAACAGCTTAATAGCAGCGGTAATGATTTTTTGCTTAGTGTTCTTTTTCATAAAACAAAGATAAGTCAAATTTAATAATTAGTCATTTTTGACTAAAAAAATTATCTATTTTATTAAATTATTTTATAAATAGACCTATCTTTAAGTCCTATTTGATATTAGCTACATTGTGTGAAAAGTTTTTAGCAGTTTTGCTCGGCGGCTGCGCCCATAGCAATCAGGCTTTAGCTACTTCCTGTTCGAGTAGCGTCTTTTTCGAGCATTTGGAGGAACGGAAAATGCTCGAAAGGACGCTGCTACAGCTTGGCAGCGTCCTTTTTTGAAAATTCCGTACCTCCATTTCCAAAAAAAGAGACGCTGCTAGGACCTCGGTTCTTCTTAGCCTGACGGTTATGGGCAGCGAATAATAAAAGGCTTTTTACATGCTGTATTAATGGACATTATTAATTCTTTACTAATAGAAAAGCAGCAATACCCTATTTGCCGAGCTTGCCTCAACAGACCAGGCATAGAAAATATCAAATTGAAAATTGCTGATAAAATAGTACACTGTAATTTAAGTTTTATTATGTTTTCCGCTGCCCATCGCCGCTGCGCGGCTCGGGCAGCGTCAAG
>CALJIQ010000029.1 GCA_937973995.1 uncultured Saprospiraceae bacterium | reverse complement strand
ATAAAACCACAATACCTAGTGATATTATTCTACATCTAAAAGTCGGTGTCTTAAATAATCGACTCGGTACAAAAGGTTTGCCATCCAAAGCCCGATTAAAGTCCACCCAATAATGGAGGGATAAAACACCATTCGCAACGTATTATCTAAATCTTCTCCACCCAATGCAGGATTACCGCCATTCCCAGGATGTAAGCTATCTGTTAATCTCGGAATCACAAAGAGCAAAGGGATTAAAGCTGCAAATGCAAATATATTATAAACGGCTCCTAAACGAGCACTTTTAGTCTCATCTTGAAAAGACCCCCTTAGTACAAAATAGGCCAGGTAAATGAGCATTCCCACAGCAGCCATATTCAGTTTCACGTCTGTTGTCCAATAGGTACCCCAAGTATGTTTTGCCCAAATTGCCCCCGTCGCACACCCCAACAATCCAAAAACTACCCCTATGCTAGTCAAGGCCTTTGACCACAAGTCATCTTCTATTCGAGTATGACGTAAATATTTAAAACTATAAAAGACAGAAGCAATCAATAACAAAAACATTCCAAACCATAAAGAAACATGAAAATAAGTATTGCGAATGGTCTCTGCTAAAATATTCCGAAAAGGAAATGCCATTCCTTTTAGCTCACTTAAATTCGAGATTGGAGTATTTTTCCATACGCCTTCTCCCATCCCTTTTTGCACACTTTGTTGGGTAACAAAAAGAGCGCTCGGTAAAACAGAAGCCCCATCTAATTCATTATCTACTACTAAGGAAAAGGGAACCACTTTATCAGAAGTTGGCAAATACTTAGGAATTGAAAAGGTCGCTTTTAATTGATTATCGTTCATCACCTGAATGGTAGAAGCGATCATGCTTCTTTCCTTATCCAATTTTAACCATACTCTATTTTGATTGGCGGATTGGTAGTGGGTATTATATCCTTGTATTTGAACTGTAATGACCTCCCCCGTCTTGGCATTAGTCGGACTGATTGCTGGAATACCTGGTTTTAATGGAACTAACATCCCCACCGTCAGTGTATATAATACCAAGATAATTCCTAAAATTTTCCACCAGTTTTTCATGTGCAATATTTGTAAAATATTTAACTTCAATCTCAACTACTTCAAGGGTGTCAATGTTTAATTTTTGAGGTTGAGGTTCTCTTTTCAAAATTCCTTATGTCAATAACACTGCCCTTTAGGAGTCGGTTACTCCTTCCATAAAAATGGAAATAAAATGAGTGCTAAACCAAATAGAATAAAGTCGATAGCCACCAAGGTCAAAAAATCCCTACCTATGGATGTATCCTGTTCCAAAGCCAAGGCATTTCTTGAAATTTTCATTAAGGTACCCAAGATGGGAATCACCAATGGAAAACTCAGAATGGCCATCAGGGTCGCGCTATTATCTACTTTAGAAGCAATGGCGCTTATAAAGGTAAAAGTAATTGAAAAACCAACACTTCCTAAGAAAAGAGCGGCCCAAAATGTCCCAGCATCCTTGACGGGGTTTTCTGCTACTATCGTCATTGCCGCATAAGACAAGATGGATAATAAAAAGAGCAGCCCTATATTATAAATCATTTTTGAACAAATAATAGCAATCGGATTGACCAATGTGTAATAATACAATTGGCGATCACTATTTTCTTGTACAAAACTTTTGGCAATCGCATTAACGGAAGCAAATAAAACAATGATCCAAAAAAGGATATTCCAAATTTGGGCACCAATATCCATCGTAGATAGGAACACAATAAAGACCGTTGATACTACATACAGAAGAATACCCCCTATCGCATATTTTTGTCGCCACTCCAGCAGCAACTCTTTTTGTAATAAAAACCGAATTTCCTGAATAATGGACATACAGCAAATATATAGGATCGCTAACAAAAATGGCGCATTAGTAACGATTAAACTATTTCAAATCAGATTGGCTCGATGTCCATATCAGGGAAATTACATGATTATGTGCTTGTTTTTTATTTTTAAAATATGGAGGCAAACATAAGTGGAAAGTAAATTATTTTTCTAAAATTGGTGCTACCATTTTGAATACATCTTCTTCTACCTGATAGAAAGTAGATTCCACCCCATAAGCAAAGTCCTTTTTACTACCATTTGTGATAAACACTACTCCACTCTTTTTAGATCGATCAAAGTATAAATCGCTTAGCAAACCATAGGCAATGCCGGGATGCCCTACCATCTCCCAATTATCAAAAATGACATCTGCTTGTTCTTTGTTGGTCAAGCGATGCATCCCCAACCCATAAGATAGGAAGAAATCATTCCAAGTATCCCCATTGTTTCCATCATAGGACCATTGATTGGTGGTCATCAAATCTACGGAGCTTTTCTTTAATACTCGCTGTCCCTTATATTGTCCATTGCTCATCAACATTAAAGCAAAGTTCGCTAGGTCTTGGGCAGAAGCCCTTAGACTGCCTTGTGGTCCAAATAACAATCCGTTCTGTCCTAACTCATATCCTTCATAACCACGGTTGACAGGTGGCTTCGTCATAAAGTCATCTACTTGTGGCGTCCACTGATCTTTTCTAAAACGATATAAAACAGCAACATTTTCTAAAGCGGAAAGATGCATGACATTGAAACTACTTTTCATACCCAAGGGCTGAAAAATATGTTTTTGACAGTACGCATCAAATCGTTCGCCACTCACTTTTTCGATAATAGAAGCAATCAATCCCCAGGTACAATTGGTATAAAAAAAGAAATCTCCAGGTGCCGTATCGCCAAACATATCTTCTTTATAATAAGCACCTTCTACACTTAATAACTCCTTGATATTCAATTGCTTCACAATCATATCCCTTGAAAATGGACCATAGCCACTTCCATCTCTAATGCCTGACCGATGGCTCATCAACAAACGCAAGGTAATAGGGGTATTAGGAAATTGGGGATGCTTAAGTTCCCAACCTAAATAATGACTCGCAGCCTTATCCAAGTCCAATTTTCCAGACTCTACTAATTGCATTACCGCCGTAGCAGTAACCGTTTTAGAAATGGAAGCCACTCGAAATAAAGTGTTTTTATCAACAGGTCTGTTAGTTGCTTTATTCGCTAGACCATAATTGCTTTGCCACAGCACTTCTCCATCGGATAGTAGCAAAACCGCCATTCCCATTAGTTCATGTTTATCTACTACTTGGTGAAGACTTTCTCGTAAATCAACGGGATCGAAGGATTCTTTCTTGGAGGTTTGTTGGCAGGAAAATAAGAGTAGAAAGAAGCTAAAAAGGATAGGTTTGTTGTACATATTGAACTGTTGTTTTTGAAGTGTTTTTTGGAGATATACCAAATGTGTGAATCGAAAGATAGTTCATTTACTCGTCGGATGGCTGCGCCGTCCGATGAGTCTTCCCCATCCGACGGCGCAAGCCATCGGACGGGGTTTCGTCATTTCCGTCCAATTACTCACTACCGTTTTTTATTACATTTATCTCCAGCCAATTTTACGTATCTACTCAACGCACATCCAAAACCTTTGCGCCATCCTCAATAGAAACTAAATAAGGAGTCAAGTCTAAGCCAAATGTTGTTTGATAAAGTGCTTGTGTTTGAGTAATAAAATCATCCGTCTGTTCTTTGTCAATAATATTGATCGTGCAACCACCAAATCCACCACCCATCATTCGACTTCCTAGAATAAAGGACTTATCAAAAGTTTGTTGTACCAAAAAGTCTAATTCAGGACAGCTTACCTCATAATCATGTTGTAAGCTGAAATGAGATTGATAAATCAATTTCCCTAATTTGGTAAAGTCCCCATCTTGCAAGGCCTTAGTAGCTAGTTGCACTCTGTCGTTTTCTAAAATGACATGATTACACCTTTTAAATATAAGTGGAGGAAGTTTTTCTTTGGCTTGAGTTAATTGTTGAATAGTAATATCTCTAAGTGACTTTGTTGTCGGATAGATTTTTTGCAATAATTGTACGCCTTCTTCACAGGCTGCGCGTCGAGTATTGTACTCAGAGGAAGCTAAAGAATGAGAAACATTGGTGTTTAGTAATAGTAATTGATAATTACCTAAATCAATTGGAAAATATTGAAAATCCAAGGACTCACAATCCAATAACATAGCGTGATTTTCCTTTCCCTTCACACTAGCAAATTGGTCCATAATTCCGCATTTTATTCCTACGAAATTATGTTCAGCGGCTTGTGCTGCCCGAATAATTTGCCATTCGTCAAATTCTAAAGCAAACAGTTTATTCAAGGCGAAAGCGATACTACATTCTAATGCCGCAGAAGAACTCATTCCCCCTCCAATAGGTACATTTCCTTCAAAAGAGCAGTCAAATCCAGCTAAATTCCCGCCTAGGGCTTGTAATTCATGAACGACCCCCATGACATAGTTGCGCCAACCATCATCAACAGGGTTAAAATTAGAAAGGTCAAATTCGTAAGATTCCTTCAAATTTTGCGCAATGAAACGACAAGTGCTAGTCGTACCATTTCTTTTAATCGTGGCGATAGACCGTTTATCTATTGCCGCAGGCAATACAAATCCTTTATTATAATCGGTGTGCTCTCCAATAAGGTTAATTCTACCCGCCGCTTGGGCAGTAACTTGTTGTAGTAACATGAAGATAGACTTTCGAACTTATTTAGAGTTTTGACAACTTCACTTTTTTTGCTCGACGGCTAGTCGCCGTCTCGCAAAAGGGGTTCTTTTGAGGCAGAAATTTTTGAAAATTGGCTTTTCAAAGCCAATTTTCAAAAATTTCTACCTCAAAAATCCCTATTTGTGCTGAGTTGGCGCCAGCCAACGAGGCACAAATAAACTGAAATGAGTTTTGTCAAAACTCCAAAACTTATGAAAGTACAAAAGAAAGGGAAATATTATTAGGGGCAGGTAATTTTCTATAGAAAAATAGTAGTTATGTGAAACTTGAAATTCCCCTAGTCATTAGACAAAGTTTCACGTTGTTTATTGGCTGTAACTTTAGTCTCGGCGGCATAATTTGGCAACTGCTCGGCAATAATTGTTAACACCTCCTTATTAAATCCCATGCCTAAATGACTACTTTGAATTTCTACATTCCGATGAGTCGCATCTTCCTTCAATTCTTGACAAACTTTATACGATACGATGCCATCATTCTTAGAATATAGCGCTGTAGTAGGAACAGGCGCAGGGGATGGAATGGAATCCACCCATGCTTGGTCTAACTGTTGCGCCTTTTTCCCTTTTATCAAGTTAAATATCCAAGCAGCATTATTAGGTTCTTGCAGACCACCAAATGGAGATCCTAAGGTGATTACTTGTCTTACCAATTCTGGTTTAGTCTTCGCTAATTCTCTTGCATACACACCTCCCAAACTCCAACCAATCAAGGTCATTTTTACTCCATGTTTTTGGTAAATAGAATCCATGGTCGCTTTCAAAACTTCCAAATCCTCCACATTGGCATAGTTCCTACCCAAGCCCCAAGGGTAGGCAACATATCCAATACGAGTGATAAAATTCCTAAGTGGTTTACAAGAAACATCATTGGTCAGGAAACCAGGAATAACTAGAACAGGATGTCCATCCCCCAATTGAGCAGGCATATACTCCTTCCTAAACGAAAGCGATTGTAGGCGCTCTTTTAAAGCTCTAAAACCTTCCGTTAAATATAGCCCTAAAGAGGGTCGTGCTATTGAATTAGATTGCATGTTATTTGCTTTGCATGTTATTTGCTTAAAATAAGAACAAATATAGGTAAACGAACAAAATGGGAAGACAATTTTCATCATCTACCCATTTGTTTAGAATATCAGGAAACAGTCGTGATAATCTGTCTTTTTGGAATTAATTGTCTCCAATGATTAATTCTTACTGAACAAGGTTTTTATTCTTGAAGCGGACTGTAGAAATTGTCCTTTCACTGTTTCTAAAGTATCAAAAACGATATCTTGTTGACGTTCTGCTAAATGTAATCCACCTTTCACCGCCTTTTCAGCGACCCCTTGCCATTTTTTACTATTTTTCAAAGCACCCTCTACCAAATCATCTGCTGTTGAAAGCGCAAATTCGTTTGCATTCTTTGCCGTACTTTTTAAATTTTTTACATTCGCTTTCACATCAATATCTTCCATTCGGTTCTTCACTGTTTCCACTGCTGCTGCTCCCCACATTTTGCCATTCTCTACTACATCTTCAATAACTTCACTTGCAGTATCTAGCACTTGGCTATTTACTTTTTTAGTTGTCTTTACAATTTTTTTAAAACTATCTTTTAATTGCACCTTGCCTAAAGTAGTAGTGGCAGCTTCTCTAAGCGTCTCCCCATTTTCTTTCGCATCTACCAATAAATCATTGGCCGTTGCTATAACTTCTTTATTTACACTCTTAGCAGTTTTTTTGATTTTATCAAAGTTAGTAGTTGCTGCTTTTTTGGTTGATTTTCTTGCTTTTTTAGTAGCCATCTTTATATTGTTTTAAATATTTTTTAATGATGTTCCAAAGATAGGAAAGGGTAGTTACAACTGAGTTACAAAAGGTAACACTATACGATTACCACTCGTTTCGCACTACTTGATGTACCTCCTTTTAATCTATTTTTCCAAGCTTGTAGTACTTCCCATTTACCTGCTGCGGCTAATTCCGCTTGTTGTCCCCAAGTGGTTGGGTCATGTGCATTATATCGCTTACCTGCTTTGGCAAGTATTTCTTTTACTTTCTTTACATCCGTCTTCGCTAATTGCTTATAAGTTTTAATCCCTCCTTTATTCAAAAGACCAGCGATTTTAGGACCGATTCCCTCTATGATGGTAAAATCATTGGCAGCACCTTTCTTTACTTTAGAGGTCGTTTTTCTTACCGTAGCAGTTGTTTTTGTAACAACCTTTCGCTTTTTGGCTGTTCGCTTGGATTGAGTGGTTTTTTTTGTAACTGGCTTATCTTCTTTAATGGAAGTTGGTAAAATGCCGTCAATAGAAGAGGTGGCTTTTGCCTTTAATTGTTGTCTTTTCTTATTGACTGCTTTTGTTACTTGCTTCTTTGCTTTAGCTTTCCGAGCAGCGTATTTATCAAATCCTAGTAATTTTTTGAATTTCATATTACCAGTTTTGTATTGTCCGAGTAGTGCCTCTATCGTATCAAAAGTCACTTCTTGTTGTTTCTCTAAAAGCGTCGTTCCATTTTTTAGAACTTTAGCCATTAAGTCCTGAATTCGTTCGCCTGTGGCAATGGAACCTTCTACTAATTCATCAGAGGCAACAAGTAATTCCTCATTCAGTTGAGTTGCCTTATTTTTTAGAATAGTTACAGTCGTTTGAAGAGCGTTGGTTTGATTTTTCTTAGTCGCCATTTTATATTAGGTTTATGTTTTATAATGATTAAATAGTCTTTTTTCTAAATGACACTACAAAGATGAAAAGGGGAAGTTACAGATGAGTTACAAGCAAAAAATAGTGGACTAAAAAGGAAGGATAAACATAAACAGAGAAGGAGACGACCTCAAATGAAAGTAGTTTTGTGTGGGTTAGGTAAGTGGATACACAAAAGTAATTTTACTTTAAAGATTTTTTGATTATTGATTGCTAATTATTGATTATTAGCTAATTACGCGTGTCTATCACGTTTGTAGAATAATGAATAATCAGTAATTAATAATATCCTTCCATAATATTTTTAATTCTTTAAATTATGTCAGAATAGTAATTATCATTTCCTTTCAACAATTTTTTTAAGCAAGGCTTTGGTTTCTGGCAAAGGAGCAATTCCAAATTCTTTAGCTAATACCTCCTCGCATTGTCGAAAGGTTTTAATAGCCATTGGGCGATTTCCCTTTAGTAAATAGGCTTCCATTTGTAGGCGATAGGCTTCTTCCCAAGTAGCATCTAACAAGAGTGCCTGCTGAGCTAGGCGGATCGTTTCCACTGGATTATCATTTAAGAGCAATTCTCCTAAAGAAATGTAGGTATTTAAAATAAGCAATTGAATACGTTCTCGTTCTGCACTGCTCCAATCTTCATATAAGCGGTTTGGCAAGTAGGTGCCCTCATAAAGATTTAATGCCTTATGATAGGCTATGATTGCGTCTGAAGGATGGGTGAGTAAGGCTTCATTTCCAATTCTTACCAACCCTTCCACTGCGGCTACATCCAACCAAATATCTTTTAAGTTGAGTTGATAGGTGATTCCTTGACGTTGGATGTAGCGAGGTTCGGTTCGGCTTTTTCTATCGGGTTCTAATACTTTATTGATGCCATGTAAAGCTACCTTGAACGTCTGATCTATCGTATCCAAGTCTTCCCATATACGATCTGCAATTTGCTCTTTATGTAAGGCCCTACGATGTCTAGCGGTTAATAAAAACTGAAATAGTTGAACGGTTTTATCTCGCCCCCATTCTTTAGTAGAGACCTGCGTACCGTCTCGCCATACTTGGAAATTACCCAAGGTTTGGACTTGAATGGACGCAGTTGATTTCGCCGCTTCTATCTGTTCTATTTTATCTTGGTAGGAAATTGGTTATTCGATTTATTTCTTATTGAGCATGGAAATAGATTTAAAAATTCCTCATTTCTTTTTAGATAATTTATCCACCTTTTTATTCAAATCCTCCATATCCTTTGCCAGTTTTTCGATCAAACCAACTAAGTTTTTATAGTCTGATTTGGAAGAGGCCCGCCATTCATCAATCGGTAAGCGCTGAGAGATGGTATCTTCAATTTTTTGAGTGAGATTTTCTCCTGCCTGTGTGAGTTGGGTTTGTACCTGCTCGATTTGTTTTTTCGGATCTTTTATGGTTTCAATGACCATTTGAGGGGCTGTCAAGGCCATTTTTTTCCACATATCGAAACTTTTGGCAAGTATGCCTTTTTGTTCCTCCGGGGTTTTATCTTCCATTGCCACCAAGGTTAAATCAGCTAGTTTCTCTCGAATAAATTCGACTGCACTATCGAATTCGGAAAATCGCTTTTCCTCCCCTCCTTGTACATGACGGATATTGCCCCGCCATTGTACCTGCGGTTCCCCTGCTTCTGATTGGAAAATTTTCTGTGTGAAACGAATGACAAAAGATGCCGTTTCTTCTTTTTTATTAGCCATTAGGTATCTATTTATAAACTTGTCAATGACATTGCCCTAAAGGTATAAAATTAATAAGGCAATCACATCAACTGCCATTTTGTTTATTAGTTTATGTGTTTAATTGTTTAGCCATCCATTATCTGTTCAACTAATTTTAACTCCATCAACGAATAAACAATTACCCAAATAAACAAGGGGCTGCAGTTTAGTGATTGCCTTGATAAAATTACCTGTAAACTAGTTGATTCTAATTATATTTATTAATTTGAAACCAAATTGTACTAAGGAGCATTTGAAAGAAAACTGGTTCTTTGATAAATTCCTTGAACTGACTTATTTCAAATCAGATTGGCATCGAGCCAATCTGATTTGACAAGGTTTCTAAAGGGGCAGCAATCAGGCTCTGCCTGATTGCTGCCCCTTTAGAAACCTTGTTCCCTTACATGGACTCGATGTCCATGTAAGAGAAAATCACGGCATTTGTTAAACAACAAAAAACTAATAATCTCTTACCATTTCCTTAGTACTCATTTTCCTAAATAAAAAAATCTAATGTCAAATAAAAAAGAGTCTCCCCTCACTAAAATACCTGGAATCGATAAAATTGATAATCCTAATTTGGAAAGCATCTCTGGTATGGATGCTACTTTTTTATATGGAGAAACAGATACCAGCCCCATGCATATTGGGAGTTTGGTCGTTATAGAAGGGTCCTTAAAATTTGATACATTTAGGAAGATTGTCCATTCATGATTGCACCAGTTACCCAAAATGCGAAAGCGGCTGGTCTATGTTCCAATGAGCATTGATTATCCTTATTGGGTAGATGATCCTAATTTTGATATTGACCTACATATAGATCATATTGCCCTGCCTAAACCCGGTAATTGGAAACATCTGAGAGCAGTCGCCTCCAAAATTTTTAGTGAACCATTGGATCAATCAAGATCTTTGTGGTCTTTTACCTTCGTGGAAGGCTTGGATAATGTGCCACAAGTGCCCAAAGGGTCTGTGGCTATTATTTCCAAAATACATCATGTGGCAGTAGATGGTATGGGAGGGGCAGGTCTATTGAGTCTCATCTTTGATATGGATAATAAGGTTCGGAAAATTCCAGATCCAAAACCCTATCATCCCAAACCCTTACCGAATGAGGTAGAATTGATCCTGAATAGTGCTGTTAGTTTTGCGAAAGACCCTTTTAAGTTTCCGAAGCTCATCAGTAATACGATTTCCTCTACTTTGAAAGCAGGATTTTTGTCAAGAGCTAACAAAGTTTCACTACCCACTGCCCCTTTTACAGCTCCAAAGACGCCTTTAAATGGCGTCATTTCTGCCAGACGAAAATGGAATACGGCTATCCTTTCACTAGATCGGGTAAAAGCCTTGAAGAAGATCATGGAGTGCACTTTAAATGATGTGATGCTCGCCATTTGTGCTGGAGCTTTACGTAGATATTTAGTAGAAAAAAACAAATTACCTGCTAAGCCATTAGTAGCCATGATTCCCATTTCTATTCGAGACAAAGGGAAAGTAAAAGGCAGTAATCAACTATCGAATATGTTGATTCAGTTAGCCACCAATATAGAAGATCCTATAGAAAGGTTAGTTACTATCCAAGAAAATACCCTTCGTGGTAAAACCTATCAAAATGCATTAGGTGCTAAGACCTTGTCCAATATTGCAGAAGCCATTCCTTTTGGATTAGCCAATCAGGCAGCTAGATTATACTCTCGCTTTCATATGGCAGAGATGCACAATCCAGTATTTAACCTTACCATCACCAACGTACCAGGTCCTCCCATTCCATTATTTATCAACGGACATAAGGTACTATCAGTTATGGGATCTGCTCCGATTATTGATGGTATGGGATTAATCATTGTGATCTTAAGTTATGATGGGCTATTAACGATTAGTCCTACTTCGGATGTAAAATCCATGCCTGATTTGGATATATTTACTAAATACATTCGGGAGGCTGCGAATGAATTAGAGTCCCTTATTTTAAAACAAGGAAAACCAAAAAAGAAGAAAGTCGCTTCTACAAAAAAGCAGGCTACTAAGGCTCAATCGGATGCCTTGTTTACCCATTTAAAAAAGTACCTGAAAGAAAATGCAAAGCACATTAAACCCAATAATGGATTGTTCCAATTTGAGGTAACAGGTCCTGCACCGACCCAATGGAAAGTGGACTTGAACAAAAGCCCTGGCGTCGTACGTCGAGGAACTGCTGCTGACCCTGATGTTAATTTCACCATTTCGGATGACCACTTGATGCGAATAGCAACGGGAAAACTAAATCTTCAAACCGCTTTTATTCAAGGGCGATTGAAAATTAAAGGGGATTCTGCTAAAGCTATGAAATTGGGTAGTATCCTAGGTCGAGTGCCTAAATTAAAGTAGATTTTTGTTCGTTAGACGGTGGACGGACGCTTCGCTGATGGTAAGCGGGAAGCTACCATACCCAAAATGTAATTCCCGCTAAGTTGCGCTAAGATTTTCAGTCTGGAGACTGAAAATATCGAAGGGCGATGGTTCAAGTTTCCAAACTTGAACCCTATATCCTTCCCGTCTCCCGACGGGATTTTTCTTAAAGTGACAAAGTCCTATCAAGTATAAACCAAATTATCCTCGAAAAACATCAACAACTAATTCAATACACATGGAAAAATATCAAGCATTAAATGTTTATTTAGATGAAGACGGAAAGTTTGATCGCTTACCAGGGAAACGACAAAAGAAAAAATTAGACCTTATGATCGAGTACCTTGCCAAGCAATTTGATAAAGGAAAGAAGTATTCCGAAAAAGAGGTAAACACGATTCTCAATAAACACCATAGTTTTAATGATCCAGCAACCTTGAGAAGGTTGTTATTTGGAACGGGTATTATGAATCGAACGGTGGATGGTCGGAGTTATTGGCTGACAGAGTAGATAATCTAGATTACAAAAGTTTTAAAAACTTTTGTAATTTAATTTCTTGATTCATATCCTAATCTGTTCCAATTTTCGTAAAAAGATCAGGCTAATATTTAAGACTAATAAAAGGAAAATCAGCTTACCCCACTCAGACATAGTAGGAATATGAACCGTCCGCAGTTGTTGACAAGAAGCAATAGAACAAATAGGGCGAAATATAGCGGAGGGAACCGTTGTCAACGCTCCACTTTCTAGTACGGTCAAACTAGGAAGGACGCCTGTAGAACGCCAAAATTCCAATTCATATACTCCAGCACTTACTTCTTTAAAAGCGGTTCCATTCTCTCCAAAGGAAGGAGATT
>CALJIQ010000028.1 GCA_937973995.1 uncultured Saprospiraceae bacterium | reverse complement strand
ACCCACCCCTCATTACCGTAACGAGAAAGGTAGAACAAGAGGTCGAAGTGGATGGCTACAAGATTCCAAAGAATACAGCTGTCAACCTCGTCATGCAACTCACCCACAATGATGATCGCAACTTCACTCACCCAGATAAATTTGATCCTGAACGTTTCAACAAGGAACGTAGAGAAGAATTAAAATGCCCCTTTGCTTATGCGCCTTTTGGGGCAGGTCCGCATCACTGCATCGGCTACGGCTTTGCCGAAATGATGGTTAAAATGGTGATGAAAGAATTTTTGACGAAATATCAGATTTCTGTACCTGCTAGTTATGAATGTCCTATTCGAGATGTGCCCTTAAAGCAGCCTAAGGATAATTTGCCTTTGTTTTTGGAGAGGCGGGGAGCTTCTTAAAACAAAAAAGCCCTCGTAATCAATTGAATTACAAGGGCTTAGTTATTTTTTGTTGACCCACAAGGACTCGAACCTTGAACGACGGTACCAAAAACCGCTGTGTTACCAATTACACCATGGGTCAATACCCGCTTTTAGGAAGCGACTGCAAAGTTATAGTTTTTTTTTCTTGTTGTAAAGACCTTTGCTATAAAAATTTACAATCTAAAATACCTAAAAGACTATTCTTTTAACTGATATATATCTAATAAGTTACGACCTTGTTCTCGATAATCTAGTCCGTACCCGATGACAAATTTATCAGGAATTTCAAAACCGATGTGGGTAATAGGTAAGGGGTATTGTAACGCAGTAGGCTTCACTAACAGACTTACTAAAGTAATAGAACTTGGGTTGTTGGCTTGAATCTTCGGCAATAATTGATGTAAGGTAAATCCAGAATCGATAATGTCTTCTACTATAATGAGGTGTCGATCTTGTATATCCACTTGAAAATCTAGTTGGGTAGCTAGATTACCAGTAGATTCCATACCATCATAAGAGGCTACTTTAATAAAAGTCGTTTCTGAAGGAAGGTGACAGGCTCGAACTAAATCAGCCGTGAAAATAAAAGCCCCATTTAAAACCCCCACAAATAAGGGATTCTTTTCTCTAAACTTTTTGGTTAAGGACTCGCCAATTTCCTGTACGCGTTGTTGTATTTTTTCTTGGGTAATAAATTTTTCAAAATATAGATCGTGTACTTTTATCATGCTTTTTCTAGGCGTTGTGGCTTTTATGGCGTTGTGGCTTTATGGTTATTAAGGTTTTTTAATTTTAGAGGAGGGGGTAGCGATGGGCAAAAATTGGTTAATATTATCATTGGGTACGGTAACAGATAGGTGATAATGTTTGATTTTCCAACCTGCTTTTTCCCGACTGACTACTCCTGATGCTCGACACTCTCCCATCCAAGTATCCAAAGATTCTTCAAACCAAGCAATTTCTTGATCGGCATCCAAATAGACAGTTCGCTTTAAAGGAGTAAAATCCCAAGCAGAAGTGCCTTGAAAATATTGTTGCGCCCAATGGGCCATCTCATTTCTAAGCCATCTTTCTGTGGCATCTGTACCGATGTAAATACCGTCCTGCGCTATACTACCAAAGAACATAGTGGAATCCGCAGTGGCAGCTGCTTTATGCCAATTATCCAATAATTCATTCACTTCTTTTTCTGCTTGAATGGGTTCTGTTCGACAATTGGAACGGCGACGAGTATCGGTAATATGGGAAATTTTCCAACCTTGTTCGGTATTCACTAAATGAAAAGCATTCACTCCGCAGTGGCTCAGTTTTTCTCCTACATAAAATGTATAATCCGTCCAAGCAGCAGCCAAATTATCCGCTATTCGAATTTTGTAGGACCAGATTTTTTCATCATATACCTCTTCATGCGGTGTGCCCACAGACGTTACCCAACTATCAATATTGCCTTCTTTTAAAACAGGGACCCCTTCTTTATTAGTGAAAGAAGATTGCAGATGAGCGGCAGGATGCAAAACGGATCGAAGCATCGTACTATCTCCTGCTCGCATCCCATCAAATAAGGTTTGTATGGTTTTAACTACTGCTTGCTGTTTGGAAAGCATTACTTCCTCTTGAGCCAACCCTAAAGTCGTCAAAAACAATAGGATTAATAGAAGTATATTTTTCATAAACTGTTTTTATAGCATTAGAACAAAAGATTAATTGATTTACAATTCTTGTATCCGCAAATTCCGCCACCGTATTTTAATCCCTCCACCATCATGAATTTGTAAAGCAATAAAGCCTTCTCCTTGTCCGATTTTTTCATCGGTCAAACTAACCATCTCTACTCCATTGAGCCATGAAGTAACCGTGTCGCCTTGCACTTTTATTTTCATTTTATTCCATGCTCCTGCTTTTAATACTTTTTGTTTTTCTGCGGTCGGTTTAATGAGCCATCCTCGACCATAGGATTCATAAATTCCTCCTGTATTATTATTAGGGGCGACTTCTACTTGCCAGCCGCTGATTTTAACACCATCAATGGTAGATCGGATAAAGATACCACTATTGCCATTGGCTTCTTGTTTGAATTCTACATTCAGTACAAAGTCCTTATAGTATTTGGTCGTACCTAAATAACCATATTCTTTATTCGGTCCACTTTCAGAGATGAGTTCTCCATTTTCCACATACCATTTTTCGGTGCCATAGGTTTGCCAGCCTGTTAAGTCTGTTCCATTGAACAAGGAAGTGGTTTTGGTACTAGCGCAAGAAAGTAGAAAAACCACCACGGAGATATAAAAAACAGCTCGTTTCATTTTGAAGGATTTTTATGATTCCATTGTTTCTTTATCTGCAAGCACTAGCGTAACAATGGAACTATTAGGCAATAAATATAAAGTTTCGCTTGAAAGCATAAAGATAGCAGAATACTAAAAATTAATAAAAAACAGGTGCCGACTAAAAAAGTTGTGCGAAAATTTTACTGATTATCAGTGATTTATGAAAAATATAGTCAATTTTTTTTGCCATTTTTCTTGTTTTAAGTTCAAATGTAGTCTACCTTTGCGCTCGATTTGAAATAGGCGGATTTTTATATCCGTAATTTGGAAAAGAGGTACTATGGTGTTGTGGTATTAAGGTGTTATGGTCTTGTATAAAGTGCCAAAATACCAAAATACCAAAATACCAAAACACCAATAAATTTTAATTGTGGATACATTAAGTTATAAAACACAATCAGCGAAAAAAGAGACGGTCGTACGCAAGTGGTATATCGTGGATGCAGAAGGAGAAGTAGTAGGTCGCCTAGCTTCTAAAATTGCGACGGTATTAAGAGGAAAGCACAAGCCTTCTTATACACCGCATGTGGATACCGGAGATAACGTAATTATTATCAACGCTGATAAGGTTCGTTTCACAGGTAGTAAGTGGGATCAAAAAGAATATATTTCTTATTCCCTTTATCCAGGTGGACAAAAAAGAGTAACGGCAAAAAACATGGCTGCCAAAAAACCTCGCTTTATTATCGAGAAGGCAGTAAAAGGTATGTTGCCTAAAAATCGCTTAGGTAGAGCGATGTTTAAAAAGCTATTTGTGTATGAAGGAGCAGAGCATCCTCATGCAGCACAAAAAGCAGAAGATTTTAAATTTTAATTATTCATTACTGATTATTGATTATTGATTATACATGTACTGTAAGTAATCAATAATCAATAATTAATAATCAATTCGCAAATATGGAAATGATTAATGCGGTAGGAAGGAGAAAAGCTTCAATTGCCAGAGTCTATTTGACAAAAGGAGATGGCAAAGTTGTGATTAATGGCAAACAACTAGAAGAATACTTTCCACAAAAGCATATTCAGAATGCCTTGATGGACCCTTTCAAAACGGTAGAGGCAGAAAAAATATATGACCTAAAAGTCAACGTAAAAGGTGGTGGATTCAAAGGACAAGCAGAAGCATCTAGAATGGCTATTTCTAGAGCTTTAGTGAAATTGAACGAAGAGTTCAGAAAGCCTTTAAAAGAGAAGAAATATCTTACCAGAGATGCAAGAGTAGTAGAGCGTAAGAAATACGGTAAGCCTAAGGCGAGAAAGAGCTTCCAGTTCTCTAAGCGTTAAAATACTATTGCTCCACTGTTCTATTGTTCCATTGTCTCAAAGCATAACGTTGACAATGGAACAATAAAGCAATGGGACAATGGAACAATATTTAAAAACAATCAATTCAAAATATAATGAATACACCGAGCTATAAAGAATTACTAGATGCAGGGGTGCATTTCGGTCATTTAAAAAGAAAATGGAATCCTAAGATGTTGCCATATATTTTTATGGAGAAGAAAGGGATTCATGTAATTGATATCAATCGAACAATTGAGTGCATGGAGCGGGCAGGCAAAGCGATGAAAGCGATTGCTAAGTCTGGTAGAAAGATCATGTTCGTGGCTACCAAAAAGCAAGCTAAAGTGTTGGTAAAAGAGGCGGCGAATTCTGTAGGTATGCCATTTGTGACAGAGCGTTGGTTAGGAGGGATGATGACTAATTTCTCTACGATTCGTAAGTCCGTTAAAAAGATGCAAGGAATCGAGAGAATGTTGGCTGATGCTGCAGTTAGTTTGACAAAGAAGGAGCGTCTGACCATGACAAGAGAGCGAGATAAGATGTTCAAGGTATTGGGAGGTATCTCTAACTTAAATAGATTACCGGCTGCTATATTTATTGTTGATATTCATCACGAGCATATTGCGGTTTCTGAATCTCAAAAATTAGGTCTAAGAACTTTCGGTATCGTAGATACGAATTCTGACCCTAATCAAATAGATTTCCCGATTCCAGCTAATGATGATGCTTCTAAGTCTGTTCAAATTATTACGAACTACATGGTAGAGTGCGTCAAAGAAGGTTTGGCAGAGCGCAAGACGAAGGGTGATAAGAAACCAGCGCCAGCAACTGCACCAGCTAAGGCTTAGAGGGTAATGACCAGGGGCAATGTACAATTAACAAGATTGAATTATCAAAATTTTTAATTGTTCTTCGATAATTGCTCCTTGCAAAGTTTAACAATTTAGCATTTTTCAACGTATGCATTTTAGTACTTATAATGCTACGACAGCATTCAATTTTTAAATCTCTAAAATAAGATATAATCATGAGTAAAATTTCTGCTGCAGACGTAAAAAAATTACGTGACTTGACAGGTGCAGGTATGATGGATTGCAAAAAGGCTTTAGCAGAAGCGGAGGGAGATACAGATAAAGCCATCGAATTTTTACGTAAGCGAGGTCAAAAAATGGCAGGTAAAAGAGCAGATAGAGAAGCGAAGGAAGGAGTGGTAATTGCAAAGACCTCTCATAATAGAAATAATGGTGTTATTGTTAGATTGAGTTGCGAAACGGATTTTGTGGCGAAGACGGATAGCTTTGTAGAATTAGCGCAAAGCATTGCAGAGGTAGCTTTAAAACAACTACCTAACACATCAGAAGAATTATTAGATTTGCCTTTTGATAATGAATTATCTGTGGCTAAAAAGATTGAAGAGCAAATTGGGGTAATTGGTGAAAAATTAGAAGTGAGCCAATATGCTAAGCTTGTTACACCAGCAGGAAAAGGCCAGGTGATTCCTTATATCCATATGGGATACCGAGCGGCTGTAATCGCTTCTTTGAATTTAGAAGGCCCTCAGTTTGTTGATCCAGGAAAAGATGTAGCGATGCAAATTGCAGCTATGCGACCGATTGCTTTGAATAAAGACGGGGTAGATGCGGCTACGATTGAGAAGGAAATTGAAATCGGAAAAGAGCAAGCTAGACAAGAAGGAAAACCAGAAGCTATTTTAGAAAAAATTGCTAAAGGTAAATTGAATAAATTCTTTAAAGAAAAGACATTGTTGAATCAGATCTTTGTAAAGGATAACAAAAAAACGGTCTCTCAATATCTCGAAAGCGTAGATAAAAACTTAACCGTTACGGATTTCAAACATGTCGAATTAGGTTAATGTAAACCTTTTTAAAAAAAGCGAATTATTCCTTGAGTAGTTCGCTTTTTTTTTGGATATGAAAAAATAGTTGCCACATAAGTTAACATTAGTTTTTTTACAGTAGCCACATTAGAATAAATAGCAAATATGTTTTTACCTGATGTGCTCTTATGTCATCCCACTTATGTAAACTAATGTGGTTCAAAATAAAACCTGCATTCTAATGTCTCTAAAGTACAAACGAGTTCTATTAAAATTAAGTGGAGAATCTTTAATGGGAGATAAACAATTTGGTATCTCTCCTGATATACTTAATTTATATGCCCATCAAATCCAAGAGTTACGAGATGCAGGAGTAGAAGTAGCAGTCGTGATTGGTGGTGGAAATATTTATAGAGGGCTGCAAGCTTCCTCTAGTGGCATCGAAAGAGTACAAGGAGATTATATGGGGATGTTAGCTACGGTAATCAATGGCATGGCACTACAAAGTGCCTTGGAACAGAAAGGGGTGTTCACGAGGTTGGTAACAGCTATCAAAATGGAACAAATAGCGGAATCGTATATCCGAAGACGTGCCATTCGACACTTAGAAAAAGGAAGAGTCGTTATTTTTTCAGCAGGTACAGGAAGTCCCTATTTTACCACAGATTCTGCAGCAGCACTGAGAGCTAATGAAGTAAATGCCGATGTGATTTTAAAGGGTACTAGAGTAGATGGTATCTATACAGCTGACCCAGAAAAAGATCCTAGTGCTACGAAGTTTGATACCCTTACTTTTAATCGAGTTATCAACTTAAATTTAAATGTGATGGATATGACGGCTTTTACCTTATGCCGTGAAAATAATTTGCCCATCATTGTCTTTGATATCAATAATCGAGAGAATTTAATGCGGATTGTACGTGGGGAGTCTATTGGTACTTTGGTGGAGGGTTAAGAAATGGTGTTGTGGTATTATGGCATTTTGATTGTATGGCCAAAAAGCCACAACGTCATAATACCAAAATGCTATTCTTTTCGTTTTTATAAAAGAAATGGTGGAAGTGCGTACTTTCACCATTTCTTTTTTGGAACTGCATCGATATAGTCATTGGTCAATTGTCATTAGTCATTGGTGAGCTACCACCAATGACTAATGACAATTGACCAATGACTAATTACAACAACTATGGTCAAACTCGGTGTGCTAGGGGTAGGTCACCTCGGCAACATACATTTGAAGTGTCTTCAAGAAATTCCCACCATTGAACTAGTAGGCTTTTACGACCCTGATGATAACGTGGCACAAAAAGCGATAGAGGCGTATGCTATTTCTCGCTTTAATAGTTATGAATTGTTGATGCAAGAATGTGATGCGATTGATATTGTTACGCCTACTTCCAGCCATTTTGAATTAGCAGTGCAAGCCATTCATGCAGATAAACATGTCTTTATAGAAAAACCACTTGCTGCCACCATCTCCGAAGCCAAGTCCTTGGTAGAGTTAGCAAAGCAAAAAAATATAAAAGTACAAGTAGGGCATGTAGAACGATTTAATCCTGCTTTTTTAGCAGTCCAAGATATTTCCCTTCAACCCGTATTTATAGAAGCGCATCGCTTGGCGATGTTTAATCCTAGAGGAACAGATGTATCGGTTGTTTTGGATTTGATGATTCATGATTTAGACTTGGTGTTGAGTATGGTCAATGCCCCTTTAAAAAAATTGAGCGCCAGCGGGGTTGCCGTAATCAGTAAAAGTTTAGACATCGCCAATGTGCGATTAGAATTTGAAAATGGTTGTGTAGCGAACCTGACCGCTAGTAGAATTTCCATGAAGCAGATGCGGAAAATTCGACTCTTTCAAAAAGATGCCTATTTAAGTTTAGATTTATTAGCAAAAAAAAGTCAAGTGATCCAATTGTTTGATACTCCTTTGGATACTGCCAAAATCTCTGCTAGTTTATCTTTAGAAACAGAAGAAGGCAAAAAATATATTCGTGTTAAAGCACCCACCATTCCAGAGACGAATGCTATACAAATGGAATTAACTGCTTTTGCGGATTGTATTTTAAAGGATACCCTTCCCCAAGTGACGATTCAAGATGGATACAATTGTTTAGCTTTGGCACATCGTATTATGGAGGAGATTGAGGAACGCAATTTACAATTCGGTGGACAGATTTAGAAAAAAGGAAAATCATGTTACCATTTAAAACAGAAAACAACAGTCGTCCCGTTGATTATCTAGTGACTTTCCCTCACTGGATAATTTTAGAGCGTTTTGTAGAAAACTTATCCAGTGACGGAAAATCACGGGATAAGTGTTTACTATCAGTAGGGATCTTTGTACTCTTTCTATTTTCTTCTTGTGACATTATCAATCCAGAAGAAGATATTCCTTCCTTTATAGAAGTGAAAGATTTTCAATTAATGACCGATCCGCAAACAGAAGGCAGTAACCAACATCAAATTAATGATGTCTGGGCATTTGTAGAAGGAGAAGCGTTAGGGGTATTTGAGTTGCCAGCCACGATTCCCATTTTAGCAACAGGCAATCAAACAATTACCTTACTGGCTGGCATAAGAGAAAATGGTTTGCGTAGTGCGCCCGTGATTTATCCTTTTTATGAACGATACGAAGAAGTAATAAATTTAGTGGAAGGACAAACGATCACCGTCACTCCAACCATCAATTATGTTGAAAATAGTGCATTTGAATTTCAAGAAGATTTTGAAACGACTACGCTAAAATTAGAAAGGGCGATTCAACGAACTACCGAAAGTAGTCAAATAAAAGAAGGCATAGGGGCGGGTCGTATAAAAGTTGATCAGTCAGCAACAGTAATCAATTCAAGTATTACTTTTATAGACTTACCTACGGAAGGAGGTTTACCTGTTTTTTTAGAAATGGATTATCGGACTACTTTAGAATTAGAGGTAGGACTAATTGGGTTTAATATCAATGCCGGTGATGCAAACCGAGCTGAGATTTATAAAGTCACTTTATGCCCAATTGACCAATGGAATAAAGTCTATATAAATTTTCAAGAGGAATTAGCAATAACCCAATTTTCAGGATACCAATTAGCTTTTCGAGCCTCAACTAATGATACCGGCTGCGGAAATATTAATAGTACTAACCCAGAAGTTTTACTGGATAATCTTAAATTGATTCGCTTTCAACCTTAGTCTTGAACTTGAGTTTGATGCTTGAACTTGAACTTCTTCCATGAGTTACCAGCGAAGAAAAAAGGAGGGCGCACTCACCAACTTGGTGGATTATATCATGGCGGTATTGGCATGGGCTACTTTCTATTTGACCAGAAAGGTAGTCATTGAAAAAGTACCTATCGATCAGACGGTATGGCAGGATCGCAATCTATACTTAGGATTGGTCATTATTCCTATTGGATGGATGTTACTCTACAACATCTTTAAAGGGGATAGAGATATCTATCGTCGTTCTCGGCTTTCTACTATTTCTCAGACCTTTCTATTGACTTTCATTGGTTCTATCTTTTTGTTTTTTACCTTGATCTTAGATGATACGATTCAAGGATATTTTAGCTTTTACCATTCTTTTATTGCGCTGTTTTGTATCCATTTTTTTTATACGATCTTAGGAAGAATGATTCTATTAACTAGGGCCAGTAATCGCTTAAGAAAAGGACTAATCAATTTTGATACCTTAATGATTGGTGGTAATAAAAATGCGGTGGATTTGTATCAGGAAATCAATACTAGTCAAGTAAAGACTGGGAATCGTTTTATAGGTTTTATTGATTCCAACGGTAATAGCACCAATGAGCTAACGCACCATTTACCCTTGCTAGGAAAGATTTCAGATATTTCCAAAGTGGTACAGGAAAAGGAAGTAGAAGAAGTGATTATTGCTATAGAAACTTCAGACCACGATAAGGTAAAGGAGATATTAAATGGGCTGGCAGAATTTGGCGATCAGATTGTCGTTAAAATCATTCCAGACATGTACGATATTTTATTGGGTACGGTAAAGATGTCGCATGTCTTTGGCGCCGTTCTAATCGAGATTGAACAAGACTTAATGCCTCGTTGGCAGCGAATTGTGAAGCGTGGTATTGATGTAGCAACTAGTTTAGGTATGTTGCTTATTTTGAGTCCTGTATATCTTTATATTGCCCTTCGAGTGAAGTTATCTTCCGAAGGTCCTATCTTATACCAGCAGGAAAGAATTGGTAAAAACGGGAAACCTTTTATCATTTACAAGTTTCGCTCTATGTACCAAGACGCGGAAGCGAAAGGACCACAGTTATCTAAAGATGAAGACGATCGCTGTACGCCGTGGGGGGCAGTCATGCGTAAGTGGCGTTTAGATGAATTACCTCAATTTTGGAATGTCTTGAACAACGATATGTCCTTAGTCGGTCCTCGCCCCGAGCGACAATTTTATATTGATCAAATTACCCAACTGAGTCCTCATTATAAACACCTACTAAAAGTAAAACCAGGGATCACTTCTTGGGGGCAAGTAAAATATGGTTATGCTTCTAATGTGGAAGAAATGCTGCAACGGCTTCGGTTTGATATTCTCTATATCGAAAATCGTTCGTTGGCTTTAGATTTTAAAATTTTGTTTTATACGCTACGGGTGCTTTTAGAGGGAAAGGGGAAATGATAAGATACGAACGACATTCGTTACTTAAAATCCCATAGGGATTGAATACAAATAGCCCTAGATGCAATCTAGGGATAAAGAGATAAGGTGTATTTCCCAACCCTGAAAGAGTTGAATACACGATATTCAACTCTTTCAGAGTTGGAAATTGCTTCATACATGATGTCACCGTATTGCATACGGTGCTATTCATATTGAATCCCCTTGGGATTTTGAGATGCGAGGTATCAATAGCCTTTTGGAGTGAACAGATCAGACGCTTTTATTCAATCTGCTCACTTTAAGCTGAGCTGATTGATAACTGGAACTGTTTCATTTCTTTTGTTCAATTACTGATATTGGATCAGCAGAACAATTCTACCAACAATCCATTTACCTACCCCAAAAAGGGTATTCAAAAATAAATTTCCAAAACCATATTGTTAGAAAAGGCAACCAAATAATAAAAAATATATACCGAAAGTAGTTTTATTGATACCAAATAATCGAAAAATATTATATTTATGTTTCTCGGTATAGTAATTGAACGTTTATAGCTACACACCGAGATGTAATTACCTGTTAATCAATTTATTATAATTCATATACGTATTTCCAAATTATTCCTGTTTTGACAATTTTAAGCTAAATTAGTAAACTTTAATACCACTGATTAGCGTTTAATTCGTCCGAGACAGTTGAGTATTTGAGCGAGTTAGTTTTTTTGATTGTTAAAATTGATGAGATGGTATGTATGACGTATATATCTCTCCTCACTATCTAACAATCACTTTACTCTAACCAATTTTTATTTAACGGGGGCGTAGTATTTCTTTAAGAAGTATTACCAAACAAAAGGAATTTATTTCCTATAACAATTTAGTACAATTAATTTTGACTTTTGACTTTTGAATTTTGAATGGAATTCGTACTCCTTTAAAATTAAAAAGGCAAAACTCATCATTAATCTATCTAAGGGAAACACCTAGGATGGTCTTAGAACTCATCCAAAACATGAGAGGCGAAAGGTCCCCAAAAAGAGGCTTTGTTAAGAGAAATGTCAAGAAATTTTCCCTTTTACGAACAGTTTGATCTGATGGATTGTGGCGCTGCCTGTTTACAGATGGTTGCCAAATCTCATGGAAAATACTTTTCGTTAGATTATCTGAGAGAACTTACTTATGTCAATAGAGATGGCGTATCTCTATTGGGCATTAGTGATGCTGCCGAGCAAATCGGCTTAAAGACTTTGGCTGCTGCCATTCCGTATGACCGAATGGCTAAAGACATTCCCCTTCCTGCTATTGCACATTGGGATAACAACCATTTTGTTACGGTATTTGAAGTGAACCATAAATATGTGTGGGTAGGAGATCCTGCTTCCCGTCTAAAGAAAATCACCAAGCAAGAATTTTTAAAACATTGGGCCACTCGACCTAATAATAGTGGGGTGTTATTATTATTAGAAACCACTCCTGAGTTTGATCAAGAAGAAGGTAAAAAAGAGCAACAAGGACTTTCCTATTTATACCATCACATTTTAAAATATAAAAAACAATTACTGCAAGTCTTACTTGGAGTATTTGCGGCGGGTATTATACAAGCTATTTTTCCATTTCTAATTCAGTCTTTGATTGATGTAGGGGTAGAGAATAAACAAAGAAATTTTATTGGGCTGGTATTAGTTGCTCAACTAGTATTATTTCTGACTCGATTTATGATAGAATGGTTTAGAGGATTATTAGTCTTGCATATTGGTATTAGAGTCAATCTTAATCTAGTATCCGACTTTATGCGGAAGTTGACTCGGATGCCCTTAAAGTTTTTTGATGCCCACTACGAAGGGGATTTACTACAACGGGTATATGACAATGATCGAGTAGAACGCTTAATCACATCGCACTCGATACATGCTTTATTTTCTCTGGTCAGCATCATTATATTTGGAATTATATTAGCCATTTTTAGTTTAAAAATATTTGGCATATTTGCCATCGGTGGTTTGCTATATGGCTTATGGATGTACTATTGTTACCATAGTCGGAAGAAGATGCAAGATCGTCGTTTTGAGTATGCTATTGAAAATCACAATGCTTTATCCCAACTCGTAAAAGGGATGAAGGATATAAAATTGCACAATTTAGAAAAATATAAAAGATGGTCGTGGGAGAGTGCTCGTGCTAAATTGTATAATACCCAATTGGAATTTTTTGAACTCAACCAGCGACAGCGTCTCATTGCTTCCTTCATTGATGAAACCAAGAATATTCTCATTACGGTGGTGGCAGCTTATGGGGTGGTGAACAATGAACTTTCGTTAGGAGTATTAGTAGCTATCTTATTTATCATTGGTCAATTAAATGGTCCGATGGAGAAGATCGTCCAATTCTTGACCATGTATCAAGAAGCGAGAATTAGCATTGATCGGATGAATGAAATTCATTTGAGAGAGGAAGAAGAAGACCCTTATAATAAATTGGATGTACTACCTTTTGACAGAGATATAGCCTTTGAAAAAGTGAGCTTTCGATATAATGGACCCAATTCACCTCTGGTTTTAAAAGAGGTAGATTTCAGAATTCCCTTTGGTCAGACAACCGCCATCGTGGGGTCTAGTGGAAGTGGTAAAAGTACCTTACTCAAATTGATGCTTGGATTTTATCCTCCGACAGAAGGGGCGATTAGTGTAGGAGATGTCAGTTTAGAAAATATCCAAGGACCGCTGTGGAGGAATCATTGTAGTGCGGTTCTACAAGATGGGCATATTTTTTCAGATTCTATCGAAAACAATATTGCGCTTTCTGAAGAGGGACAAGGCGATACCCACCGCATCTTAAAAGCCAGTAATTTGGCTAATATCCATCGATTTATTGATAAAAAATTACCTCGTTCTTATAAAACGCCCATTGGTCAAAATGGAACAGGTTTGAGTCAGGGACAAAAACAAGGCATTTTAATTGCGAGGGCTTTATACAAAAAATTCGATTATTTATTTTTGGATGAAGCTACGAATTCCTTAGATCCTTATAATGAAATGATCGTGATGGAAAATATCCAAGATCACTTTCGAGGAAAAACCATCGTTATTATTGCTCATCGTTTGAATACGATTATTAACGCAGATAATATCATCGTGATAGAAGAAGGAGAAGTTGTTGAACAAGGTACCCACCAAGAGCTATACCATGCAGGCGGTCGATATTCCCAAATGGTTCGTAATCAGATGGAGTTGAGTGTGTAGTGTAGAGCAGGCATTTTTTAAATCTTTTGATATCCTACCTCTTTTTAAACGAAAAATCCTGAAAGGATTCAATATCAATAACCCTAGATGCAATCTAGGGTATTGGAAGCAAGTAGTGCTTCCAACTCTGGAGGAGTTGAATCTTGAACATTCAACTCCTCCAGAAAATGGTCTTACCACCGTGTTGCACACGGCGTTATTCGTATTCAATCCCTTTGGGATTTCGAGATGTCAATCTCAACCAATAAGTAATTCCCCATCCATTTCCGCAGGCCGATCCAATCCCATCAATGCCAATATCGTAGGGGCAATATCTCCCAACTTTCCATTTTTCAGTGTTCTTCCATTGATTTGATTACTCACAAAAAAGCAGGGCACTAGGTTTGTCGTATGTGCCGTATGTGGAGTGCCATCTGGATTAATCATATAGTCGGAATTACCGTGATCGGCAATGATGATGGCTTCGTAATTGTGTTGTAGCGCTACTTGCATCAATTTTTCTACGCAATTATCTACGGTAGTAGCTGCTTTTTTAGCGGCTTCAAAATCGCCCGTATGCCCGACCATATCTGTATTGGCATAATTTAGACAGATGAAATTGGGTTGCTTTTCTTCTATATTTTTGATAAGTGCAGTGGTCGCTTCTAGGGCACTCATTTCAGGCTTCAAGTCGTAGGTAGCTACTTTAGGAGAAGGGATAACAATGCGTTCTTCGCCTTCGAATTCTTCTTCTCTACCGCCATTAAAAAAGAAGGTAACATGGGGATATTTTTCTGTTTCTGCTATTCGTAATTGTGTTTTTCCTGCCTTAGATAATATTTCTCCAAGGGTATTGGTCAAGTCTTTATTATTGAATAAGACCTGGATGTTTTTAAAACTATCATCGTAGCGAGTCATCGTAACAAAGTGCAGGGGCAGGGTTTTCATTCCTTGTGTTGGCATATCGGTTTGGGTCAAGACTTCGGTTATTTCTCTGGGTCTATCGGTACGGAAATTAAAGAATAAGACTACATCGTTAGGGGCAATGGTAGCGATAGGTTTACCTTTATCTGAGGTAGCATAGATGGGTTTTAAAAACTCATCCGTTTCACCAGCAGCGTAGCGTTGTTGAATGGTTGTAAGTAGATCGTTGGAAGGTTCTCCTTTACCATCTACCAATAAGTCGTAAGCCAACTTGATTCTTTCCCAACGCTTATCTCGATCCATTGCATAATATCTTCCCACTACAGAAGCTACTTCTACGGGCTGATTCCAAGTATGCTCGATCACTTCTTTTAAATATTCATAGCCTCCTTTTGGCGCTGTATCCCGTCCATCCATAAAGGCATGGATAAATACATCTTCTAAACCATGCGAAGTACAAATATTGCATAATGCCTTCAAATGATTAATATGCGAGTGCACGCCTCCATCTGACACCAAACCCATCAGATGCACTTTTTTATTGTTGGTTTTGGCATAGTCTAATGCCTTTAATAAAGTCTCATTTTTTCGCAATGCTTTTTCTCGTATCGCCTTATTGATTCTAGCCAAGGATTGGTAAACAACTCTCCCTGCTCCAATATTTAGATGTCCTACTTCGGAATTACCCATTTGACCGCTAGGCAACCCTACTTCTTCCCCGAAGGTGATTAATTCGGAGTTGGGATATTTTTTATATAGGCTATCCACATAGGGTGTTGCTGCTTGAGCAATGGCACTTACTTTGGGATCTTTTCCATGTCCCCATCCGTCTAAAATGATTAGTATAACTTTTTCTGTTGGCATGTATATATTGCGTGATACGGACTGATAGTCCTCTATTTAAGGATGCTCGGAGTAGCATTCCGAGTTAAGGCTGCAAAACTACTATTTGAATGTTAACTGATTGTGTATTTCGTTAGAAATCTTTTATTTTAGTGCGAAAACAGATTACAAAAGTTTTTAAAACTTTTGTAATTTTTACTTATTAGATGACCTTACTTTTATGTCTTTAATCCTTATAAAATATGTCCACCTACCAACAAGCAGTCATTTCTACCCCACATGGTCTCTTTGAAATAATAGGTAGTCCGAAAGGTATCCGTTCTGTTAAGCGATTGGAAGAAGCGAAGCCTGTCACTAAAAACATCCCTGAATCGCTCCAAGCCTGCGCCACGCAACTCCAGGAATATTTTGCTGGTAAACGAACCACCTTTGATCTTTCTTTTGACTTCGAGGGCGCTTCGGATTTTAATATTAAAGTTTGGAAAGCCTTATTAGAAGTGCCTTATGGACATACGACGAGCTATGCTGCCCTAGCAGAAAAAGTGGGCAGTCCAAAAGGATTTCAAGCAGTAGGCTTAGCTAACAAATACAATCCTATCGCTATCATTGTTCCTTGCCACCGCTGCATTGGTAAAAATGGTCATTTGACGGGTTATTTTTATGGGCTAGATATGAAACGAGCTTTGTTACAGATGGAAAATCCTAAGAGTTTTGGGGTGCAGGGATCTCTTTTTTAATGCTTTCCTTTGTAGATAAAATTCATGAATTTTCTCTACCCTTCCAACATACTCAAAATATCCTCTTCTATCTTTTTAGGTTTAGTAGTAGGCGAATACCGCTTATACGGCTTCCCCTCAGGAGTAATTAAAAACTTGGTAAAGTTCCATTTGATACGTTTCATGAAAAGGTCGCCTAATTCCTTTTTGAGGTACGCATAAATAGGATGGGTATCAGGTCCATTAACTTTCACTTTTTCTGTAAGTGTAAAGGTCACGCCAAAGTTGATCCGACAACTTTCTACCACTGTTTCATTTGTCTCTGGCTCCTGTCCCAAAAATTGATTACAGGGGAAACCTAGTACCACCAAGCCTTTGTCTTTATAGGTTTGATGTAATTTTTCTAATCCATCAAATTGCGGGGCTAGACCGCACTTGGTAGCAGTATTGACGATGAGTACCGCCTTGCCTTTATAAGCAGACATAGGTAATTCTTTTCCGTTTGGGGTCTTGGCAGATAGTTGATAGAAATCCATAGTTGTAAGGATTGAAGGAATTAAGGATTGAAGACTCTTAGCCTAACAATATCATTCTGAAATAGTTGATAGTGTTATCGCAGACACTTCCTAGTACCTGTCCTTGCTGGCTAATACTATATTATCTTGGTTGGATAGTTTTGTTATTTGTTATTTGGAATTGCCACATATAAGAATTAGTCCCTGTAGTAGCGACTTTAGTCGCTGACTTTTATTCGTAAGGAGTCTATAGAAAAAGCCTTGCAATTCAAAGAACTACAAGGCTTTATTTTTGGTTTGTGATCCCGGGAGGATTCGAACCCCCAACCCTCAGAGCCGAAATCTGATATTCTATCCAGTTGAACTACGGGACCAATGAAGATGCAAAGCTAACCATCCTTTTCTAAGGGAACAAATTGTTTGCGGATTAATTCCCTTTCTCGATAGGATTTTAAATATTTTTCTCGCTTTATGGTTCTAGATTTATTATTCAAACCGTATCCAATCCACCAATAAAGAAAAATTTCCCACCTGCTTATCCGCAATCAAAAAACCAATTTGCCGAATAGTAGAAGATTGAATAGGAGGGATATTAGTAAGTATTCGACCTCGCCAAGTAGGTACAAAATCGTTTAAGGATAAATTGATTTCTTGCCATTCGCCTTCCTCCGTTGTGAAAAAATGTCTAAAAGAAACGCCATCAAAATCACCATCCGTTCGAATGCGAAAACTGTATTTTTTCCCATCTCCTTTTAGGCGGATGCGTACCTTGGTGATAGAAGGTGGGAGAATGGTGGAAAGTAAGGCGCGTGTGGAGGCAAATCCACCATTATTGGCTAAGGATACCGTACCACTAAATTTTCCTTGTCCCGAGTTGCTGTGTTCCATCTGACTAGCAGAAACGCCTCCCATTACGCCGTCATTGACAATGCGCCAGTCTAGTTGTTGTTGTTGAAAATCCTCTACGATGATAGGCTGGGCGAGCATAAAATGAATATTTAATAGTACTATTACGAGTGGCAGTAGTTGCTTCATATATGATGTAACAACTGAATCTTGATTTTGATTATATTTTATTTACAGTGCTCTATTATCTAACAACAAATTTTTCCGTGACCTTTCTACCACCTCTCTGAATGGTCAATAGATAAACACCCGCAGAAAGTCCTGCAACATTAACGGTTTTGGAAGGAATGGCAAATCTAGGAGGAGAAATGGTTTCTTCGTATACTAGTTGGCCAATAGCATTGGTAATGTATAAAAGGTAAGGATCAAAGTCAGGTGTTTCGTATTCTACTACTAATTCTTGATCGGCTGGAATAGGAGAGAGGCTATTAATGCTTAATCTATTTGCCTTATTATTTCCGCAATACGCTTGCAAATTATCTAAGGCGGCTAATACATTTAGCCTTCCTCCAGAAACCGTTCTGCTTTGCAAACTAGCAATAGGATCGGTCCCTGCTAAGATAATATCCTTCATAAAACGAGCGGTTCCTGAGGCATTATTAAGGGCATCTTCAGCTAGTTGGGAACAAGGAATGCTATACAACAAACCGATAGCCCCTGTAAGGTGTGGGGCAGCAAAAGAAGTGCCTGAGCAATTGCAATAGTCATCTCCGGAGGTAGCCCGAATTTCATCTCCTGGTGCGCCTATATCAATGGAGGCGGTGCCAAAGCCACCATCCTCACTTTTCTCGTCATCTCGGTTGGTAGAGGTGACGCCTATGAAAAATCGGCTGCTACAATTCGTGGGTGTATCTCCTACTTGATCGACATTCACATCATTATTAGGACCCGCCCCCACTGACAATACACCAACCGATCCTAAGAGGTTATACATTTCGCATAACTCTACGCCAAATTGAAGCTCTTCTGGACGGGTATTGTCCCAACCGAATGAGTTATTATTGGCGACAATAAAAGCTCCTTCTCTTCCTCTAGTTTCATTGTATTTTTTGCGAAGATTGTAAATGTATTCGTAAGCCTCTATGGCTTCGCTAGTCAGATCAACACTGGAAAGGAACAAGATTTTTATATCCCAATTGATACCTGCAATTCCTATTTCATTATTGGTACTAGCCCCGATAATTCCAGTCACCTGTGTACCATGTATCAACACAGGATGATTATCCGTCAGGTTTTCCATATTTAAGCCTTGATAATCATCTATATACCCATTGTTATCATCGTCTATGCCATTATCTGGTATTTCTGCCCCATTTGTCCAAATATTAGTAGCAAAATCAGGATGGTCTATGGTAATGCCTTTTTCTAAGACGGCTAGGACAATTTCATCTCCATTGGCAGTGGTCCCTCCAGTGGTCTCTTCCCATACATCTGGCAGCCCAATCCGTTCCAAATTCCATTGCCGATCGTATAGATCATCATTAGGCGTTACGTTTCTGTAAGTAGCGGGTGTATCATAGCCTACATTGAGGACTTGTCGCTGTCGTTTTAAGATAGGTAGTAAGTCCTCACTAGTGGTGGTAGAAGTATGACTTACTTTGTATATATTTAAAAGTGTAGAAACCTGCCGCTCTACTTTTAATTGAACAGGACTTCTGGACGTTGTTTGGAATTGTTGAATAAAGGCTGCACCATCCACTCCTTCTTGAAATCTAATTAGAAAGGTATCGGAGATCAACACTTCTTTTTGAGTAAAGGAATAATAGGAAAGAAGGGTGACGAGCAGTAATAATAATTTGTTCATGTAGTGTGAATTCAGTATGAGGAGGGAATGTTTTTTTATTTGCAAGAATTAGTCCATTCAAATATAAGGTATTCTCTAGAGAATTACTTGATTAGTTTTAGAGTAGGTCTAAAATTTATTTCGAGTTGAAAATCAATAGTTTGTGGTTCTGAGGAAGAAAAAATTAGTGCGTTTAGCGAGTTAAATAAACTCATTTTTCAAAGTTAGGTTCGTAAAATATTGGTTTTCAGCCGATAGAAATTTAAACATACTCTTACTTTTAAATGCGTGTATTCCCCCACGTGACAAAAAATCCAATAAACTTCTTATCTTACTCCCCTCTTTTATCCTATCTTACATAAATGTTATTTTTTAGTAAATCTAAAGACTTTCATCAATTATCGGATGAAGAACTCATAGATCAGTATCAAAAAACTGGTGAGGAAACTTGCGTGGGCGTACTATACGAACGGTACTACGATAAAATCTATGTCGTAGCTCGAAATATGGTTAAGGATAGAGAAGCCGCTAGAGATGTAGTAATGACTGTTTTTGAGAAAGTAATGCTCAACTTGAGAACAACCGATGTCCAATCTTTTAGCAATTGGTTATTCATTATTACCCGCAATGAATGCAATCAATACCTCCGAAAACATAGTAATACTGTAAAAAAGATGACAGAATGGGGCGATTTTCAAAAAAAATCGTCTAATCACGTGGAAAGTAGCCCGCTAGAACATCTATTAATAGAAGAACAAGATGCCAATACTCGTTTCAGAGTACGAGAAGCAATGGCCCAATTGAGTGAAGAACAACAAAATTGTATTCGGCTATTTTATTTTGAAGACAAAAGTTATCGAGAAATTGCGGAGGAAACAGGCTATTCCGACAGTGAGGTTAAAAGCTACTTACAAAATGGTAAAAAGAAACTGGAAAAACTATTAGACCCAGACAGGTAAATGCGAACTAAAATGAAAAATTCTGTAATAGGTAAATGCGTATCATTGGGTACGCTCAAAAAACACAAAAGAGGTAGTTTATCTGGTAGTAAAAAAACGACGGTAGAAGCACATCTTTCTACCTGCGACCTTTGTTCCTATACGGCTTCTAGTTTGGATACAATTAATGAACAGGAGTTGGAAGAGGACTTGACTATCTTAAAAAAAAACATTTCAGAAAAGCTATTTGATAGCAAGAAACAAAAACGCTCTTCGGTTGGAGTATATCGGATAGCTGCTGCACTAGCTTTTTTATTAACTATTGGTTTTGCCATTCGATTTTCCACGACTACTGTTGCGCCAGTAGATTTATATGGTCAGTATTATCAATCTTATGAAATACCGGATGCTTTGATAAGAAGCACGCAAGAAAAGAGTCCTACCGTCTCACCTGCCCTTGCATCTGCCATTGCCAACTACACCAAAACCCCTTACCAAAAAAGTGATATTCCTACTTCTTTTGACAATGATCCACACCAAACAGCCTTAGCCAAATTATTAAATGGCTTATCCGAGTTGGAAAAAGAGAATCCTCAAGCGGCTATTCCTATTTTAGAAAAGGTAGAAGCTACCAAAACCAAATATGCGGAAGATGCCTCTTGGTATTTAGCCTTAGCTCACCTCAAATTGGACAACTCCTCCAAATCCGTCAACTATCTAGATAAAATTCTACTTTTAGGCGATGGTTTTTACTTAGAAAAAGCCACTGCCTTAAAGGCACAATTGTTGGAGTAGGCGTTATGGCATTTTGGTGTTATGGCGTTATGGTTGTTTAACATTAACGAAGAGTGTTTACTTAACTAGTAACTGATCGAATAAGTATAACTTGACCATAAAGCCACAATACCACAATACCACAACGCCAATAAAAAAAATATGAAACTAAGAAATAGCCTATGGCTATTGGTCATATTACTAGCTGCTTGTGCTAGACCGATAGCTGATTTTTCGGTTCAAGGAGAAGATAGAACCGCCCCTTCCGAAATTGAATTTATTAATAAATCACAAGAGGCAGAACGCTACGAATGGGACTTTGGTGATGGCACCAAATCTGATGAAGCCTCTCCTTCCCATAGATATAGTTCTTCGGGAAATTACACCGTAATTTTAAGAGCGAAGAAAGGAAATAAGTATAGAGAAAAGAAACAACGAGTCCTCATTGATGCGCCTGAACAATGTTTGGTGGAAATTGAAACAAATTTTGGAACCATGTTAGCTGTTTTGTCGGATGCTACGCCTAAGCACCGAGATAATTTTTCTAAGCTGGCAGAAGAGGGGTATTTTGATGGGATGCTATTTCATCGAGTGATTGACGGTTTTATGATTCAAGGAGGGGACCCTAATTCTAAAGATGCGTCAGCAGACCAACCGCTGGGCGGTGGCGGACCAGGCTACCAAATTCCTGCGGAGTTTGTAGATTCATTAGTCCACGTAAAAGGGGCATTAGCCGCAGCGAGAACAGGTGACCAAGTGAATCCTCAAAAGGAATCATCAGGTTCTCAATTTTATATTGTACATGGTAAGCCAATAGATGATAATATGCTAGATCGCATTGCCGCTCAAAAAGATTGCCACTATACCAAAGAACAACGGGAGGACTATAAAAAATATGGAGGTGCGCCCTTTTTAGATAAAGAATATACGGTCTTCGGGAGAGTCATCTCTGGCTTAGAGGTGATTGATAAAATTGCTACAATTAATAAAGACCGCCGAGATCGTCCTACAGAAAATGTGACCATGAAGATTCGGTTTATTAAGTAATTTAGAGTGAACGGATTGCGAGTTGCGGATGAACGGGTTTTCTAAGTTAGATTTGAAACTCATTCACTCGCAACCCACAACTCGCCCACCCAGTCACCAGTTACTAATCACCAATTATCGAATCAAACTAACACGTCCTCTCACCGTAAGTACAGTGTAATCTAAATTTTCTTATACTTTGCTCGGCGCCTGCGGCGCCTCGCACAGGGGGGATTTGGGGGAGACGATTCTGCAAAGCTGCCACGGCAGCTT
>CALJIQ010000027.1 GCA_937973995.1 uncultured Saprospiraceae bacterium | reverse complement strand
TCGACTATCAATTAATAACTTTTTCCTTGAGCTCGTCCATAAACGGTCTGCAATACCTGCCCCTGCCAGATTGATGATATAATCCACCTTGTCAAAAGCCGCCTCTTCTATACTTCCTTGTTCCGTATCCCATACAAAAGTAGGGTAGGTAGCATTGGGGTTCTTTTTTCTACTAAGATGCACTACTTCTTCTCCTCGCTCGTTCAACAATTGACTCAGACGGGTACCGACTAGACCTGTACCCCCTGCTATTAGTATTTTTGACATAAACTATTTTATTTAGGGTAACTACCGTGGCGGGAATTGGTTCATAAATCGCAGATTTCGTTGATTTTGAATGGATTCCACAGATTAGATTATTTTGATTTTTAGATGATGGCAGATGTAGCTTGCAAGTGTGATCTGCTATAATCTTTTAATCCTTTTCATCTAATCTGCGAAATCCCAAACAAATCTGCGAAATCTGCGATTCAGAAGGATATTTCTCCCACAAAAGTCCTACTTTCGAGTTTAGCAAAAATTATATTATTCAAACTTTAACTCTAACTCCCATAGATTATGCGCTTGCGTCACCTTGCCTATTTTACCTTATTTACGTTTGCTTTTTTATTGAGTGCTTGTCGGAATGAGCCGAAGTTGCCTGTAGTGTCAGAAGATACAGAGGTTAGTGTTCGGATTACGGGAGATCCTGCTGGATTGAATTATTTGCTTAATTATAGGAGTGATCCTCGGATGATTATGCGTTTGATGTCTATTCCATTGTTAGATTTTGACCCTATTTCATATGAATTAGAACCTGCCTTAGCAAAATCATTGCCAGTAAAGAAAGAAGTTACCGAAGGAAAATATAAAGGGTTAATAAGTTTCACTTTTGAAATTTTGAAAGAAGCTGTTTGGGATGACGGTGCACCGATTACAGGTAAAGATGCTTTATTTACCATTAAAGCGATTTATAATCCACATAATCGCTCTCCATATGTGGGGCAATTTAAAATTGTAAACATAGAAGTGGATGTCGATAATCCTAAGAAATTCACTGTATACTCTAAAAAATATCCAATAGCAGAAGCTTCTATTGGGACTATGGAATTAATGCCTGCTCATATACTCGATCCAGACGGTGTGTATGATAAGTTGGAGTTAGCTACCCTCATGGATTCAGCTAATAAGGAACGATTTGCTAATGATGAATCTTTAAGAAAATTGGGCGAATTATTTACTAGCCCTGAAGTGATGGGGCATAGTGGAAAATTGAGTAGTAATGGCCCTTATAAATTAACAAAATGGGTGACAGGGCAAGAGCTAGTATTAGAAAGAAAACAAAATTGGTGGGGAGATAAATTTCCTGCAAATCCGCATTTAAAAGCAATTCCAAAGAAGGTGATTTTTAAAGTAGTTCCAGATTTCAATGCGGCGATGTCATTGATGAGAAATGAAGAAATTGATTTGGTGAATACCGTTCCCTATGCGGAGTTTGATAGGATGAAAGAGGATGAATTTTTTAAGAAAAAATTTAACTTTTATGAACCTTCTATGTTTCGTCACGGCTATTTACTTATGAATAACTCTAGCCCAAAATTAAATGATAAAAAAGTGAGAAGAGCTTTAGCTCATTTATTTGATTTGGATAAAATTGGAGAAACCGTATTCTTTGGAAGAAAGAATCAAGCAACAACACCAATACATCCAACTAAACCATATTACAGAAAGGATTTACCAATTATTCAATATAATGTTGAAAAAGCAAAAGCATTATTGCAAGAAGCAGGATGGATAGATAGTAATAATAATGGAATTGTAGATAAAATGATAGATGGCTCCTTGCTGGAACTGAACTTAGAATACCTGTATGTAGGAGGTAGTTCGACTCTGGAAAATATCGGTAAGGTGTTTAAAGAAGATGCAAGACCTGCAGGAATAAATATAGAGCTAAAAGCTCAAGATAATAGACCTGTTAGAATAGCACAAGCACAAAAAAAGTATGAGCTCTCGGTGACTTCTTCGAGTTGGTATCCGCTTCATAAAGATTTGTATCAGAATTGGCATTCTCAAGGACCAACCAATAAAACTGCTTTTGGAAATGTAGAAACAGATGCAATTATTGAAGAAATACAGAAAACTGTAGATGAAGATAAGTTAGCAAGTCTTTACAGTAAAGTTCAAGAAATGATCTATGAAGAACAACCTATAATTGTTGTTAATATTGGAACGGAACGGTTAGTGGTTAATAAAAAAATGGGTAAGATCACAACAACTAGTATCAGTCCTGGTTGTAATATCCAACATTTTGGAGCAGTAGTTCCCGTAAATGTGAGTAATAATTAATTCATATTCAATGTAAGTATCGGACACCTCGAAGGTGTCCGATACTTATATACTTACTCTCCTATGTGGTTCCTCAATGCCTGCCGAGTAGCAAAACCAACATCCAATCCAATACTCTCAACACTATAATTCCGATACTTAGGCTGTTGCATTCTATTTTTAGCTTCTTCAATTCGCTTAGTGTGCAATACATGAGAAAGCGGTTCTTGCAAAAAATCAGTGAGTTGTTGCTTACTGATTTTTAAATAATAGCTCAGCTTTCTAGTATCCAATTCATCATCTAAAAAAATCTGTTCCTTCGTAAATAATTGCTGCAAACGATCAGCAATATTGGAGCTATTTTTAAGGCGATGGCGACTAGGAAAAAACGCATTTCGGAAGGCATAGTAACTCACCCATAAAACGATCAGCGTAAAAGAAATATCTCCGATATACGTATAGCCTCGAATATTGTAAAGGTTCATTCCAAATTGTTGGTACACGATAAAATCTCCCACAATATATCCAGCACTAATTAAGAACAAAAGAAACAATCCTTTGACCATTCGCTTGAGTCGTTTGACTTTATCCAATTCCCAAGCAAAGCCCTTTTTTTGGGTCAATAAATTGAGTTTAAAACGGATAAAACGGTAGGAAAAATAAATGTAAAAAGAAAAACCCACCACGAATAAAAATCCCTCCAAAGGCTTTCCAAGGGGTAGGTAACTCTGATGCCAAACCGCCTCTTTATACATCGCATCGCTAAATCCCACAGAAAAATAGGAGACCGCCTGTACGGTTGGCAAAATAAAATGCTTAAAGTCTTTTTTCTGCAAATGAAAAAAGCGATACAACCTACTCTTTACATAAAAAAATAATAATGGACCTAACGCTAAATGATACTGAATGGGAATAAAATACCAACGAGGGTTATTATTGAAAATACCAATATTGACTAAGAGATTATGCAATAAAGAAAGAGAGAGAATCCCTAAAAAAAAGGAAAGTAATACATTCGCTTCTCGCTTGCCCACCGGTCGAAAAAAATACCAAACGCCCATACTGCCTCCTACTATAAATAGCAGGAACATCAGCAAACAAACAAGTTGGAAGATATTTGGCGTCAAGTTGAAGAATTAAAATTGAAGATTGAGAGTAGCCAATTTTAATTCTCAATTTTCAATGCTCAATTAAATTTACCAGTCATCATAAGTACTAGAAGAATACCAATCGGGATATTTTTTTTGTTCTTCTTCTCGACGACGTTCCTCTATGGTTTTATCGAATACATCCCTGTCTAGAAAATAGGCGGCTTCTTGGTGGGATTCTCGTTCCCATGAGGCCAATTGGGTTTTTTCTTCTAATTCAATTTCTTCTTTAAAATAGTAGGCTACAAAGATACCTACTAAACCACCCAATAAATGACTTTCCCAAGAGATGCCCTCTTGATTAGGCAAGATACCTGCGAAGTAGCCGCTATATAAAAAAGTAATAATCAATGCTAAGACGATAGCTTGCAAACTCCGCCTAAAAATACCATTCCAAAAAATAAAAGATACCAAGCCATAAACCACCCCACTAGCTCCAATATGAAAAACATCCCTCGCAAATATCCAAACAGTAATCCCTGTCAAAAAGTAGATCATCAAAAAACTGCGGAGTGCCACTCGGTTATAAAAAAGAAAAATAGTCGTAGTCAGTATCAATAACGGAATCGTATTAGAAAATAAATGATGCCAATCTGCATGCACCAAAGGAGCCGCAATAATCCCTTTTAATCCCCAGGCTTCCCTAGGAAATATTCCTAAATATCCCAAATCTATCCCCGTCAAAAATTGAAACAAATGCACCACCCAGAGCACCCCTACCAAAGATAAGGCATGCTTCCCACTGTCTATCATTTTTTTTGAAAACTGCATAGATTTTGGTTTTTAAAACGGATGCTGTTGATGCTGAATGCCAGTAACTAGAAACCAGCATCAATAGTATCCAGTATCACTTTATCTTCTCCATATAAGCCTGCAAAATTAAAGCCGCACTGACTTTATCTATTAACGATTTATCTCGGCGTTTCTTTTTCTTGGCACCACTTTGTAAGATGATTTTTTTCGCATCCCGAGAAGTATAGCGCTCATCTTGTGATGCAATTTTAATATCAGGGTACGATTCTTTTAGTTTTCTAACGAATCCGACCACTAGGTGAGCGATCTGTGCAGGGGTACCATCCTCATTTAGGGGTTCTCCTACCACAATACACTCCACTGCTTCTTCTGAGAGATATTTTTCTAAAAAAGTAAAAATATCTTTAGTAGCAACCGTCGTCAATCCACTAGCAATGATTTGCAGCGGATCTGTAACTGCTATGCCAATTCTCTTAGTTCCATAGTCAATCCCTAATATTCTGGACATTATATATTATATTAATTTTTAATGTTTGGTATGGTATTTGCAATTACTTGATTGTGTTTGCAAACCCAAATTATAATCCTAGCTTTACAACTATAAGCGAAAAAAACCTTCCTTCTTTTTTTCAACCTTTAAAAGTAAGGAATGGCTATTCGTTTATCTTATACCAACACCTTAAACATTAAATTCGTTTTCTTTTATACGAATTTAAGAAAATACATCCTGAAAACCTCCTCAACGGGAGGTCATGTCAAAAACTGATTATTGACTAAGTTCAAGTAATTAAAGCAGATCAATCTTTTTTGGTCTGCTTTTTTTTATTCATTGTTCTATTGTTCTATTGTTCTATTGTTCTATTGTTCTATTGTCCTATTGTTCCATTGTTCCATTGATCTATGGTCCTATTGTTCTATTGTTTCACTGTTCTATTGATCTATTGTTCTATTGTTCTATTGTTCTATTGTTCTATTGTTCTATTGTTTCACTGTTCTATTGTCAAACAAACAACTGATTAGCTGAACTGGAAGTCATCAGATCAAACGTTATCTCTCAATCTGATCACTCCAAAGTGATCTGATTGATGATCCAAGAACTTTCCAGTGTCAATGAGACAATAGGACAATGAGACAATAGGACAATAGATCAATGAGACAATAGGACAATGAGACAATAGATCAATGAAACAATGGAACAATAGAAACTACAAATTATCCAATACCATTTTCTGATAAGCCCCAGTGGCTTTAATATCTCCACAACCATCAAGGGGTAAAGAATGTAGGAATTGTAAACGATCCGCGTAGGAGGGTCGAGTATCTCGCCATTGTTCACGAGCATTCAAAATATCAAGGAGGGGAACGATGCCAAAACGGTCAAAGATCGAAGAAGTGCAAATCAATTGGGCGGTAGCTTCATCTATTTCTTGAATGATGGTCGGTTCGTATTCTATTTCTTTTTGTAAAAATTCTAGGATTTCCTCCATTGCCAATGGAGAGTAGGATGCTGGATTTTCTGCGAGGTCGACTAAGGTACTGATGCCGTACTTATTGCTAAGATTTTCTAATAAGTATTGGTTATTTACATTGGTTGCTTCAAAAGCGAGTAGGTAGTAGATTTCATATCCTTTTTGAATACTCTCTAGAAAACCTTTAGAAATATAGAAATAACCACTAGGGGTGGAAAAGGCAAACCGATTGGGGTCATCTATAATGGTTACTAACCATTCTCTATCTGATTTCCAACGGTTATTTTCGGGAGAAGATCGGTCCAGTCGGATACGTTGAGTGGCTTGGTTATATAAGGTTTGTATATATTGTTGGATAACAGAATCTCCTTTGGTCCCTCTATTTAAAATGGGAAAGTCTCTCGGCGACTGTAAAATCGCTTCATGCAATATCTCTCCTAATCTTTCTCGCTTTTCTTTTGTTAAATCTTCAGGTAAGGGTCCAGGGTCGGCAGCTTCTTCGCAGGTAGAGGCCACCAGCAAAAAATAGGTAAGTAATAGTGCCGTCCAATAGCTGGAGGATAGGTGCATGTTCTATAGTGCTTTTACAAGTGTTAGCAATCGAGAATGCGGTATATCAAGACGACAAGACCATTCAAAGATACAGAGAACTCACACTTAATAAAAATTTGAATTTATAACATATAACTTTTGAAATACTTGTAAGGTTGCATTAAAAATTAAATTAGTGAGGTATCTCCTTCTTATTCAGTTAATTTTTAATTTTAAAAAGCTGTATAATTTATTTTTGCAGTGCTAATTAAAGGTTTGTTAAGAAACGCTTTAGTCTTTTTAATTATACTTGAATTAGAGGTGAGGTTAAAACACGTAGGCACAGTAGAACACCTAGAACTGAAGTTCAAGAGCAAGTGACAAGTCCAAGTACAACCCATTAGATGTTGATAAAAAGTATTATTTTCTACCTCGTTGGCTGTCGCCAACTCGGTAGATAGGGATTTTTGATGCAGCTTTTTTTGAAAGGATTTTTGCAAAAATCCTTTCAAAAAAAGCTGCATCAAAAGAACCCTACGGCGAGGCGGCGAATAGCCGTCGAGCCAATAGTTATAAGATATTGGAGTTAATTACTACACAAACTGTGCAGAAAATAATTTCTAAGAAACTAAATAAAGAAAAGTAAATGCTAGATTTAATCATTATAGGAGCGGGGCCAATTGGCTTAGCTTGTGCGATTGAAGCGGAAAAAGCGAAGTTGAATTATCTAATTGTAGAAAAAGGGGTATTAGTCAATTCCTTGTTTAATTTCCCCACGAATATGACCTTTTTTTCTACTTCTAAATTATTGGAAATTGGGAATGTTCCCTTTATTTCACACAATGATAAACCCACTCGTAGAGAGTCTTTAGAATATTATAGGAGAGTGTATGATAGTTGGAATTTAAAAGCCCATTTTTATGAGGAGGTGAAAGGAATGACGCCCTTCCAGGAAGGTTATCGTTTAGAAACTAATAAAAATACCTATCAGACTAAGTCCCTTATTGTTGCTACTGGATTTTATGATATAGCTAGGAGAATGCACATTACTGGAGAAGAATTACCAAAAGTAAGGCATTATTATGCCGAGCCTCATCCTTATATTGGGCAAAAAGTATTGGTGGTCGGAGCAGCTAATTCTGCTTGCGATGTCGCATTGGAATTATATTATAAAGGGGCGGAAGTAACGATGTGTATTAGAAAACCAGAAATTAATAGTCGAGTGAAATATTGGATCAAACCCAATATAGAAAACCGCATTAAAGAAGGGTCTATTAAAGCCTATTTTAATTCAACCATAGAGGCGATTACGGAAAATACAGTTAAGCTGAATACGCCAAAAGGAAAGATAGAATTGGAAAATAATTTTGTTTTAGCGATGACGGGCTATCAACCTAATTTTACTTTGTTTGAAAATATAGGCATCCATCTTGAAGGGGAGGATCGTCGTCCTACACATCATCCAGACACGCTAGAGACTAATTTACCCAGAGTGTATGTGGCAGGTGTAATAGCAGCAGGTAGGCAGACGAGTAAGTTATTTATTGAAAACACCAGAATACATGCGAAAATGATTATGATGGATTTATTGGAGCAATTGACCCCGCAGGTCGTGGTGACTAGTAAACAGTGACTGGATAACTCTACTTTGGTTTTTTAAATTTTCTCATCGGACGATGCTAGTAATCCGACGAGAAAATTCTTCCAGTCGGATGACTAGCGTCGTCCGATTGGAAGAACCAATTACTCTTTATTTTACTTCAAAAGTAACTTTCAAAGCAACTCTATACTCATCCACTTTTCCATTTTTCACCGTTACACTTTGATTCTGTACATTGGCAGAGCGAATATTTTGAATAGACTTAGAAGCTCTCTTAACTGCTTGTGCAGTAGCGTCTTCCCAACTTTTCTTAGAGTTAGCTAATAACTCAACGACCTTAATAATAGCCATGATGTGTAGTTTGAACAGTAATAATCATTACTGTATAGTGATGTAAATTATGAATTTTTATACTAAAGGAGAATCAGGAAGGTTGCAGTTAGAACCTTCTTTAAATTAAAGAGATAAATGGGTAAGGGAAGGGGATAAAGTAATGGTTTTCTAGGTTTAAGGTAGCTAAAGGAGCAAGTAGTTACTTCTTTCGCCTAGTCTTACGCTTTTTTGGTAATTGATTGTTTTCGTCAGGAATGACTACAACAGGTTTGTATTTCTTTGCTTCTTCAATGGTCATTAAGCCATAAGAAATAATAATCACAATATCTCCAACCTGTACTCGTCTAGCAGCTGCCCCATTCAGACAGATCACGCCAGAGCCTCTTTCCCCTTTAATCACATAGGTTTCCAATCGTTCTCCATTATTATTATTGACAATCTGTACCCGCTCTCCTTCATAGAAATTAGCAGCATCCATCAAGTCTTCATCTATCGTAATACTTCCCACATAGTTCAGATCGGCTTCGGTTACTACGGCTCTATGAATTTTCGATTTAAATCGTTGTATTAACATATGTAAAATTAATTAGGCGTTGTGGCATTATGGCACTTTGGCGTTATGGTTGCCAACTAATAATCAAATAATACCTCGAATACTGGAATGCAACAGTTAGTTACTTTGAAAGAACAAAAATGCTTTATTTTAGAATAATATGCTTAGCAATGAGGGATTAATAAAGTGTACAAGTTGGCGAAATTATTTTTTTCTCTAATAAGGCAAAAAACGTAGGCAATGCAGGGTATTACCGAGGCTTTTTAACGCAGTTAGAGGGAAAAAGAATGAAGTAAAGTTGTGCGTCTTATTATTCCCTCATTGCTTAACCACTATTAGAACGTTTGAAAAAGGAGAAAGGTCACATAGTGAAATTCCAAATTCCAAAAAACAAATTCCAAAACATACCATTCGAGTTGCGTTTTAGAATTTGAAATTTGGAATTTGAAACTTCCCTAATCACTAGTAAATTCCTGCACCTCAATAATTAAACTTTCCAACAGCGTTTTCAATTCTTCATATCGACCATAGGCATCTTTCCCAGGTCGTTGGTCCGCTGCTTTTAACATATAGGATAGATAATTTAATTGGTCCAATAACATCGGTTGATGATAGCGACCTTTGGTGGTAACTAATTTGGAGCTTAACTCTGTAATGGTCTGGAGTTCCTTTTCATTGGCAGAGGATTTTTGTTCGGTTAATTTCTTTTTCTGTTGTTCCAGATTATGTGCTAGTTGTTTAGCTCGACTTTGTAAGTCTCTAATTTTTATCCCTAAAGCTTCTTGAGCAGCTAGATCTTCCTTGGTCACATTGCTCTCTGATAAGCGAGGGTCTTCTTTGACTTCCAAAGATTGCGTATAAGATTGATCGCCTACTGTTAATCGAACCGTATAAGTATTAGGAGCGACCAAAACCCCATTTCTACCATTCCTTTTAGCATTTTTATCCCAAGCCCCTTCATGCCGTAAATCCCACTTGAAACGATGCATGCCTGTTGTTTTTTTCAATAGGGGAGTAGCACCTCGAGGGGCAAATCCTGTCGCCATACTAGGTTCAGTTGTGGAATCATCTTTGGGCTTATCTACTACGCTAGTGAAGGTTCTAATGACGGTGCCCTTGCTATTTAAAATTTCTAAACGCAGGTCCTCCACATCGGTTGGTAAATAGTAATCAATAGTAGCCCCATTAGAAGGATAATAAGGAATGGTGTTTTTACCCGTACTAGGATGACGCATTCGATAAGTAGGAGCCGGTGGTAATAGGGTGTTGGAGTTGTTAGCTATTTTATCAAGTGGTTGATGTAAGCTAGACAAATTATCCATGATCCAGAAAGACCGTCCCATCGTAGAAATCACCAAATCTTGTTGATGCACTTTTATATCCGTGATTGGAGTGACTGGCAGATTGCGTTGAAAAGATTGCCAATTAGCACCATCATCAAAAGAAATGAACATGCCAAACTCCGTCCCTGCATATAATAAACCTGCTCGATCAGGATCTTCTCTTACCACCCTTACTGGATAGTCCGCTGGAATACCTTCTGTTATTAATTCCCAATTAGCCCCATAGTCATTCGTTTTAAAAATATAGGGTTTCCAATCTCCTAGTTGGTAGCGCAATACGGATACATACGCTTTCCCTGCATCATGAACAGAAGGCTCTACGCAATCCACACGCCCGCCCGTAGGCATTTTAGGGGTTACCTTGGTCCAGTCTTTTCCACCATTTTTTGTAAGGTGGACAGGACCGTCGTTTGCACCGACCCAAATTAACCCTTCCTTTATTTTCGACTCTTGAATAGAATAGATGGTACTATAAAATTCTTCCCCTGTAATATCTCTTGTAATCGGTGACCCTGAAATAACTTGTTTGTCTGGTTCAAAAGCGGTTAAATCTGGGGATATAATTTCCCAAGTTTCGCCTTCATCTATCGTTTTATGGACATATTGTGAAGTGTGATAAACGACTCCAGGATTATGTGGAGAAACATGTATGGGGGCGACTCTTTGAAATCGGAATTTTAAATCTTTAGGGTTGTGTCCATAAATATTCGAAGCCCCAACATAGTAGCGTTTTTCTTGTCCCGTTTTTTTATTATATACCCCAAAACGTCCTTTGCAATTGGAGTAAACAATATTAGGATTACCGGGTTTAGGAACGGCTGGACCCGTCTCGCATCCGCCTGTGTTGACGATCAATCCGATGCCAGGATTTGCCTGTGTTGTACCAGTTGGTAAACTAGGTACGGAGATGGTGGTATAGTTATCCTGTTGTCCTGCGTATAACCAATAAGGTGTTTGGTCATCCACTTCCACCTGATATAATTCTGCAGTAGTTTGGTTGTGTTGAGAAGACCAAGTTTTGCCTCCATTCATGGTGATATTGGCACCACCGTCATTCGCTTCAATAAAGTTTAAAGAGTCTGTAGGATTAATCCAAATATCATGATCGTCACCGTGCGGGGTGCGGATGCGCTGCCAAGTTTTTCCTGCATCTTGTGATTTCCAAAAACGAGTAGCCATTACATATAGTACATTCGGGTTTTGGGGATCTGCCGCTATATTGCAATAGTAAAAAGGTCGGTCTAATAACTCTTTTTTAGTGCTGACCAACTCAAAGTTTTTACCTCGATCATCTGATCTAAAAACGCCCCCTTCTCCTTGTGGGGCTTCTACTAAAGCATAGACTCTTTCAGGGGCAGCGGCTGATACTGCTAAATCAATTTTACCAATTAAACCAGTCGGTAATCCTGTTTTTAATTGCACCCATTTTTCGCCACCATCCGTAGATTTGTAAATACCTCCTTCTTGCATACCTCCACTAATAATGGTCCACGGTTTGCGTTCTGCTTTCCAAGCTGCGGCATAGATCGTGGTGGGGTCATCAGGCGCAAACTCTAAATCGGAAAAACCAATTTTATTCGAAATATAGAGTACTTTGTCCCAAGTGCTTCCGCCATCTAGCGTTCGATAAATTCCCCTTTCTTCATTTGGATTAAAGGCTTGTCCAATAGCAGCTACATAAACGATGTCTGGATTGCTAGGATGTATTTCTACCGCCCCAATTTGTCCAACATTTTTTAGTCCAATATGCTTCCATGTTTTTCCAGCATCTATTGATTTATACATCCCTTTTCCTGTAATTACATTACTCCTCAATCCATCTGAACCCGTTCCGACATAGACAATATCCGTATGACTTGGTGATACACTAATTGCTCCGATAGAGGGCGTTTCAAAGTAGCCATCTGACACATTGAACCAAGTAATTCCAAAGTCTTCCGTCTTCCAAACGCCTCCGCCTGTTGCCCCCATATAATAAGTGGAAGGTTTTCCTATAACCCCTGAAGCTGTTGTTGCCCGTCCGCCTCTTGTCGGCCCTACACAGCGATACTCTAATATAGAAAGAACATTTTTTTTAAGCCATTCTGCGGTGGGCTGTTGGGCAAAGATGTCTATTGCTAAGAATAGGAGTAGGGTAAGTATAGTTGTTATTTTTTTCATTTTTTGTAATTATGAACAAGTCTATTTGAAACAGCAATTCTCAATTTGATATTTTCTTTGCCTTGCTTGCTGGCGCAAACTCGGCAAAGAAGGTATTAGGAGGCAGGGATTTAAAAAAATGGCTTTAACAAAGCCATTTTTTTAA
>CALJIQ010000026.1 GCA_937973995.1 uncultured Saprospiraceae bacterium | reverse complement strand
TTGCAAAAAACTGGTTTCTGGTTCAATACCCGTGAAGCCAGCATTGGACATCACTTCCATTATATGCTCCAATTTCCCTTTGTATTGCTCGCCTGGCATTTGCCAAGTATAGGTCTCGCAGGCTAATTTTATTTTACTCATTTTGTGTACTGTTGAATTTTGAATGATGAATTTTGAATATGGGGGATCATTCAAAATTCAAAATTTATCATTCAAAATTAATACTATTTAACCTGCCCATAATAAGAATCAGGTCCATGTTTTCGCTCATAATGTTTTTGAATTAAGGTATTTTTTAATCTAGGAGCTAAGGGATTAATCCCTAAGGACAAATAAGCCATTTTTGCACATTCTTCTAAAATGGCACTATTATAAACTGCTTTTTGAACGGTCTTTCCCCAAGTAAATGGAGCATGATTACCTAACAGTATCATCTCTACTTCCTCATACGACAAACCTCTTTTTTCCATTTCTTGTAGAATTTGAAAACCCGTTTCTCGCTCATAATTTCCGCTAATCATTTCATCAGTCATGGGCGGGGCACAAGGAATATCTACCGTTAAATAATCCGCATGAGTAGTGCCCATTATGGGGATGTCTTTTAGTGCCTGTGCCCATGCGGTACCGTAGGTAGAATGGGTATGTACCACTCCCCCAATGTTATCCCAATGTTTATACAAGACGGCATGGGTTTTAGTATCCGACGAAGGACGCAATTTTCCTTCTACTGTTTCGCCCTCATAATCTACAATGACCATATCTTCCACGCTCAAATCTTGATAAGGAACACCACTTGGCTTTATGGCAAAGACAGATTGATCTCTATCTACTACACTGGCATTCCCAAAAGTAAATAGGACTAGCCCTAATTCTGGCAATTGCATATTGGCTTTGTAGGCCGCTTCTTTTATTTCTTTATACTTCATTTAATTTCTTTTTCCACCAAGTCGCCAAATGTAGAATAGTCTTCGTACAGCTTTTTATAAATAGCAGCTCGATCTTTATCAGGATGATAAACTTTATCAAAACCTGCCCCCATTTTTTGCATCGCTTCGGATACATTGTCATAAATACCAGCAGCAGTAGCAGCAAACATGGCAGCCCCTAACGCACAGGTCTGTTCGGACTTGGCAATTTTAATGGATTGATTTAATACATCCGCCATGGTTTGCATAATGAAAGGAGATTTCTTGGCTACCCCTCCTAAGCCGATTACTCCTTTTATCGGAATGCCTTCCTCTTGGAAACGCTCCACGATTTTTTTAGCCCCAAAACAAGTGGCTTCTACTAAAGCTCTAAATATTTTGGGTGCATCGCTTCCTAGATTCAATCCGAAAATGGCTCCTTTCAAAGCTTGGTTGGCATCTGGCGTTCTACGACCGTTGAGCCAATCTAAAGCGACAATGCCCGTTGTCCCTGGATCAATTTTCTGTGCCGCTTTGGTTAATTGTGGAATGATGCGATCGGTTGCTTCTTCTATTAATTGCTTTTTTAATTGTCGATCCAATAACTTACTTTTTCCAACTACCTCCTCTAAGGTCCAAGACAATACATTTTTAAACCAAGCATAGACATCTCCGAAAGCTGATTGGCCTGCCTCTAATCCCATCATGCCTGGAATAATGGAACCGTCTACTTGACCACAAATTCCTTTTACTAGTCGATTGCCTATATCCTCCATTGGGGCAACGAGGGTATCACAGGTCGAGGTGCCCATTATTTTACTTAGGTGATAAGGCGCTATTTCCCCACCAACCGCACCCATGTGTGCATCAAATGCACCAACCGCCACAACGACTTCCGTTGATAAGCCCAATCGCTTAGCCCATTCATTAGATAGGTTGCCAGCTGATTCATCGGAAGTGTACGTTTCTGTAAAAAGACGCTTCGTTAATCCATCCAATAGTGGGTCTAATTTGACAAAAAATCGATTAGGCGGCAATCCTCCAAAATCCTCATGCCACAGAGCCTTATGCCCAGCTGCACAACGGCTGCGTTTCATTTGATGAACGTCTTTTCCACCTGTCAATAAGAAGGGAATCCAATCGCAATGCTCCACCCAAGAATAGGCGGCTTTTCTTATTTTCTTATCGACCCGAAGGGTTCGTAATATCTTTGCCCAAAACCATTCGGAGGAATAGACCCCACCTTCGTATTTAGAATAATCAATTTTTGATTTGGCACATAAGGCATTTATCTCTTCCGCTTCTTTGATCCCCGTATGATCTTTCCATAGAATAAACATGGCATTTGGATTCTCTGCATAGGCTGGTTTCAATGCCAAGGGTGTTCCTTTTTTATCTACTGCCACTGGTGTGGAGCCAGTGGTATCTACCGCAATTCCTTTTACCTTCGAAGCTGTTCCTTTGGGCGCTGCCCTTACTGCTTTTTTAATGGATTGCTCTAATCCTTCGATATAATCTAAAGGGTGCTGTCTAAATTGATTGGCTGCAGGATCACAATATTTTCCTTTTTTCCAGCGGGGGTAATTCACAACGGCACTTCCTAATTCTTTTCCATTCTTCGCATTTACGATTACTGATCTTACGGAGTCGGTGCCGTAGTCTACACCTATTACTACATTCATGATTTTTTTAATTTAGGGCTTCGGCTATAAATAGATTTACAACATGCCTGTTATTTGTAGGTTTTCGCAAAGAGGTATGTCACTTTAAAAAGATGTCAGCCACTCTTTAAAGTGTCTGCCATCAAACTATGTACTACAACCTTGTAAAAGTTTAAAAAAAAAGCAAAGTTCTTGTCAACATCTAATTGGTTGAACTTGTACTTGATACTTGCTCTTGAACTTTAGTTCTATGTGAACTAATGTGAATCAACTAATGTGATCTAATGTGGTTAAAAAACTCAATGAGCCAATAAAAACTCCGTAGTCACTCGATTAAAGCGTTCCAAATCTTCCCAGTGATGAACGTGCCCACCCGTAGGAAAAGTAACCAATTCAGATCCTTCTATTTTTTCATGTAAAATATCTGAAAAAGGAGGCGGTGTAAAAATATCCATACTACCAATGGTAATCAGGGTTGGGACTTTTATTTGATGGAGACGGTCCACTGTATTATGGTGAATGCAAGCATCCAATTGTCCATCAAACCCATTCTGTGTTTGGGGATTCGTAGCGGTAGCAGCACCCGCTTGTCCCTCTTTTAAACCTGGCAGTCCTTCCTCATAATATGGAGGCGCAAAAATCCATAACTGGAGTAACTCCATAAAGTCTTCTGGCTTAGAAGTCACTCTTAATTTCTTTAGGTTCTCATACACGGTTTTTGCATAATTATTAAAAATGGGCCAAGTGCTGATCAACACCAAACAAGCAACCCTAGCTGGATAATGAAGAGTTAATTCTTGCGCAATTGCTCCCCCCATAGATATACCTGCCACCTTTGCTTGCTGAATGCCTAATTCATCCATCACTGCAATGGTATCCTCCGCCATCATCTTGGTGGTATAAGGCCCTTTCGGTTGATCGGAAACGCCTACTCCCCTATTGTCCAAAATGATACACTGAAAATGTTTTTCATATTCGGCAACATGTTTTTCCCAAACATCGCCATCTGCACCAAAGCCCATTAACAACACCAATGGCGTTCCTTCTCCTCTAATTTGATAATAAATTTTAGTGCCTTTTGAATGGGCATATCCTGTTTTTTTCATGTGGATAATATTGTTATACTGCGGACGGGATAAATTACCGAAAATGCTTGAATCGTTTATTTGTTTAACTGTTTATTCGTTTACAAACTATACTTGGATAAACAGTTCAACAATTCAACAATTCAACAAATAAACAGTATTGGAAAATCGGATATTTATCCCGTGTTCAGTATAAACAATTTTATACCATTCCTAGTATAGATAATTTATCCAACAAAACTAACGAAAAATATGGCATCTATTCTTGAAAAGAGCGCCCGTTTTTTCCACAATCTATTAAGCGGTACTTATTTAGCAATTCAGGATTCATCAGCAAGTAGTTGAAATTTTTAAGGTTCTTTGACAATTTTTGCAGTGTTCCCGTCCGATGGCTACCGCCGTCGGATGGGAACGGCCATCTCATCGGACGGCGATAGCCATCCGACGAGTAAGTAGAAATACCTTTTGCAAAAATTGTCAAAGAACCAAATTTTTAATAACTCATCCCTAAACAATGGGCCACCGCCCGCAATTGCCCTTCTCGGCTATCAGACGACTCTTCTCCTCGTAAGGAAGCTGCCATTTGGCGCATTGTATGAAAAAAACTGTATTTTGGAGGCATATTTTTTGTGGGTAAAAATGGACAACTGCAAAAATATACTGTGAACGGGATAAAATTGTAAAACAGACCTAATTGTTTGTTTGTTTATTTGATTATTCGTTTACTCTTTACCTCGTTGGCTGTCGCCAACTCGTTAAGTAGGGATTTTTGAGGCAGCTCTTTTTGAAAGTATTTTTGCAAAAATACTTTCAAAAA
>CALJIQ010000025.1 GCA_937973995.1 uncultured Saprospiraceae bacterium | reverse complement strand
GTAGTGTGACATTATTAATTATTGATTATTAATTATTTTCCAGACGCTACTGAACACGCCTAATTAGCTAATAATCAGTAATTAATAATCAATCAACTGAAAAGCAAAGTTGTTAACTTATTTTTGTCAGACTACTTAATTACTCTTTACTAAGCCATTTTTCGATATATTTGTTAATAGAGGCTATCTCATAAATCTCGTGTTAGAAACGATTTAAAAAACGTCCCCTTATTAAAATCGTTAAAAAAGTGTAGAAACCAGATTACAAAAGTTTTAAAAACTTTTGTAATCTTCACTTATGAGTCCGCCTCTACTAACAAAAACGAACAATATGGCTACCCTATACGATAACCACGGACGGCAAATCAACTACGTCCGTCTAGCTGTTACAGATCGCTGCAACTTGCGCTGCTTTTATTGCATGCCAGAAGAAGGTATCCAATATGTTCCCAAAAAAGAATTGATGAGCTATGAAGAAATGGAACGCTTAATGCGTTTATTGGCTTCTATGGGGATTCGGAAAGTAAGAATTACAGGTGGTGAACCATTTGTTCGAAAGGGTATGATGCAATTTATCTATTCCTTGAGTACCATTCCTGGATTAGAAGAAATTCATTTAACCACCAATGGTACCTTGACCGCTCCACTAATTCCAGAATTAAAAAGAATCGGAATCAAAAGCGTTAATCTTAGCTTAGATAGTTTGAATAAAGACCGCTTTTTTCAAATTACTAGGAGAGATGAATTTGATAAGGTACTGCATACCTTTGACCAACTATTGCATCACGGCATTCCCACTAAAATAAATGCAGTCGTCATGGAAAATAAAAATACGGATGACCTCCTTCCAATGGCACAACTAACCAAAGATCATCCAGTCAGTGTCCGCTTTATCGAAGAGATGCCCTTTAATGGTTCTGGCAGCAACTACCCTACCCTCACTTGGAACTACAAAAAAATCTTGGCTCACCTACAACAGCATTTTCCAACGATCCACAAAATCCCGGACCCCAATTTTTCCACCTCTGCGAATTATCAAATTCCTGGGCACAAAGGAACCATCGGCATTATCGCTGCTTATAGCAGAACCTTTTGTGGCACTTGTAATCGTATCCGCCTCACTCCACAAGGGATGCTCAAAACTTGCTTGTACGACAATGGTGTTTTTAATATTAAAAATATCCTGCGATCCGGGGCAACGGATACTCAATTAAAAGACACTTTTTTGGAAGCACTTGGCAACAGAGCAAAGGATGGCTACGAAGCGGAGCAACGTAGAAAAGGAAAAGATATACAGGAGTCTATGGCTACTATTGGGGGATAATATTAGTGAGGAGTTTGGAGTGAGGAGTGTGGAATTATCATACTGAATTTAAACTAAACATCGTAATTATGGGACCTGCACAGATTAAATCTTATGCATTTGCACTCCGTATTGTGAAGCTACATCGTTATTTAGTCGATAATCAAAAATGTTACACCTTAGGAAAGCAAATTCTTAGAAGTGGCACTTCTATTGGAGCAAATGTGGAGGAAGCACAGGGTAGTATTAGTAAAAAAGAATTCCGAATGAAAATATCCATTGCTTACAAAGAAGCCAGGGAAACCCACTATTGGTTACGACTATTAAAAGACAGCGACTACCTCCCAATCAAATTAGCTAATTCCCTACTTACAGATTGCGAAGAAATACTAAAAATTACAGGCAGCATTGTGAAGAATGCAAAATGAGGAGTGAATAATGAAGCACCTAGTATTCTCCTCATTCCTCACTATTCACTCCTCACTAAATTTATGCTTTTGGACATTATAAAGAATGCAAAATGAGAAGTGAATAGTGATGCATCCAGGATACTCCTCATTCCTCACTATTCACTCCTCACTAAATTTATGCTCTAGGACATTTCTTAAAAACCGTAAAGTTATCAAGGAGAAGATTCCCATTATAAGGAAAGTACACCCCCTTGGCATAATAAGCCTCAATGATAATATAAGGATAGGTTTTCTTGGCCGTAAATTGTAACGAATAAGTTTGCCAGTCTATATGTTTAATCGTTTTAGTTTCTACCAATAATTGATCTTTAGAACAACGGCTAGTACCTCCATATATCCGTAAACGAATCGGCAAATTATAATTAGCATAGGCATTAGAGCGAGCTATATCTAGGGTGAATTTATAACACTCGTTCTCTAAAAAAGGGCTAAATAATTTTTGTCCAATACTTTCATAACTCCCATCTTCCCGGGTAATGAGTCCTACATACGTTGCTCCATCCGTCGGTTCCATATAGACCCCCCAATACCCCGGCATGATGTCAGGAGTAGAGCCTCTTTTACAAGAACTCCACTGTTGGGGCATGGTCGCATCAGAAGGTTCATCTTCGAAGGAAGGGTTGGCTAAACGTATGTCTTGTGCCGAAAGGAAATCCGTGGATAGTAGTAGCAAGCAAATAGGTAGCATCAGCATTTTAATACCTAGGCATTCACGACCAACTCGTCGGATGGCTGTCGCCGTCCGATGAGTGGGTATACTCCCATCGGACGGCGGTAGCCATCCGACGGAAAAATCACTTATCCTCAAAAAAAGTAGGTTTAATAATCTCACGATACTAACTATATCGTGTAAAAAGTCTTTTATAATTTTTCGCTGCCCATCGTCGCTGCGCGGCTCGGGCAGCGTCAAGGGGTTTGGGGGCGACGTTTCTACAAAGTTGCCATGGCAACTTTGTAGAAACGT
>CALJIQ010000024.1 GCA_937973995.1 uncultured Saprospiraceae bacterium | reverse complement strand
AAAATCTATATTTCGCCACAGCGAAATATAGATTTTCTGCCCCCAAAAGACCCTTTCCCGTCACGTAGCGTAGCGAAGTGACGGGTTTTACAAAAAATGTATAAGTAGTTTGCGATTGGTCTTAGCGGATTAAAAAAACATTAAAAAGTTAGGAAGAAAAACTTGTGGTATTCTTTTTGTAATACTATTTTTGTTTAAAATTTTGCAAAGATACTATTTGAATATCAAAATATAAGTGTATTTTTGCCCTGACAAAAGATCAAACCTCCTAGTTTCGATCAATCCTTTTTGCCTTCATTGGTATCTCTTTTAGCTAAATTTCCCGCTACTTCACCCACGACCAAAAAATAACACTATCATTCTTACTGGGGTTTAGTTTCAAGTTTTCGGATTTATTGATATAGCATTTCTTCTTTTAAGCGTCCTTGCGTTTAAAGGGTCTAGTTAGATTGGTAACTAGGTAGTTCGGATCATCTTGACGTTCTAGAGGTCGCAAGGGTGTGCTTTCCAATGTAATTTTTCTTGTTTTCCCCACTGCACTTTCAATTTCGTTGATTAAGCATTACAACAGCTATAGGAGAAATTAATACAACAGCTATTCAAACAACTTACACACACACTTTCAAACTTACAAGTAACGTAACACTATTATTATGTACGATATACTACAGTTAAACGATATGCTAGTGCCTGAACTAAGAGAACTAGCAGATCAGTTAGAACTAAAAGGATATAAACGTTTAAATAAGCAAGAGCTCATTTATAGAATTTTAGATGCCCAAGCACTTAACGGTAATGGGGCAAGTACCAAAAAGAAGAAAGAAGAGGCCGCTGATACTGTTGTAGAAGCAGAAACAATAGTAGTAGAAAAGGTAGAAAAAGAAGCGGTAGCAGAAAAAGAAGCTACGGAGGAAGAACCGGAAGTTGCAGTAGTGGGAGAAGAGAGCAAAGGTAGGCGAAAAGCTACTAATAAAGAGGAGGAGGACTACGATCGAGACCGAGATAAAGATCGCGATTCTCGAGATCGAGATAAGGATAGAGATCGGGACTATCGAGATAGAGATCGAGACCGAGATAGTAGAGATCGAGATTATCGAGATCGGGATAGAGACCGAGATAGTAGTAGAGATCGGGACTATCGAGATCGGGACAGAGATCGAGATTATCGAGATCGGGACAGAGACCGAGATAGTAGTAGAGATCGCGACTATCGAGATCGGGATAGAGACCGAGACTATCGAGATAGAGACCGAGATCGAGGTCGAGATTCAAGAGGACGTCGTAGAGACAATAGATCAGACGGTTACAGAGATGACGGTCGACAGGATGAACCAGATGAGAGTAAATTTAATATCGAGTTAGACGGCATTATTGAGGGAGAAGGAATTTTAGAGATGATGCCAGATGGATATGGTTTTTTACGCTCTTCCGATTATAATTATCTTACCTCTCCAGACGATATTTACGTTTCTCCTTCACAAATAAAATTATTCGGACTTCGTACAGGTGATACGGTTAGAGGGGCGATTCGTCCTCCAAAAGAAGGAGAAAAATACTTTGCCTTATTAAGAGTTTCTAGAATTAATGGGTTAGAACCTCATGATATAAGAGATCGAGTTCCTTTCGATTATCTGACGCCTTTGTTCCCGAATGAGAAATTTAATTTGACTACTTCTCCAACAGGAAAAGATAGGGGAACTAGAATGATTGATTTGTTTACTCCTGTCGGAAAAGGACAAAGAGGATTAATCGTCGCACAACCAAAAACGGGTAAGACCTTCTTGTTAAAAGATATGGCAAATGCCATCACGAAGAACCACCCAGAGACTTATATGATTATCTTACTGGTTGATGAACGACCAGAGGAGGTAACCGACATGAGACGGAATGTAAATGCAGAGGTAGTCGCTTCTACTTTTGATGAACCAGCCGACAATCATGTTCGAGTAGCGGGAATCGTATTGGAAAAAGCGAAGCGTTTAGTAGAATGTGGACATGATGTAATCATACTTTTAGATTCTATTACCAGATTGGCGAGAGCTTATAATACGGTTGCACCTGCAAGTGGAAAAGTATTATCTGGTGGTGTAGAAGCCAATGCGTTACATAAGCCAAAGAAATTCTTTGGTGCCGCAAGAAATATAGAACACGGAGGATCTTTAACAATCTTAGCTACTGCCTTGATTGATACAGGATCTAAGATGGACGGTGTCATCTTTGAAGAATTCAAAGGTACTGGTAATATGGAGCTTCAATTAGATAGATCATTAGCGAATAAGCGAATGTATCCAGCTATTGACTTGACCAAATCCAGTACACGTAGAGAAGACTTATTATTAGACAAAGATACCCTTCAACGAATGTTTATCTTGAGAAATCATTTGTCAGACATGAAGCCAGACGAAGCTATGCATTTCTTAAATAAGCAAATGAATGGTACTACTAGTAATGATGAATTTTTGCAAACGATGAATAGATAACTTATTTAAGAGTATGTCTAAATTTCTATCGGCTGAAAACCAATATTTTATGAACCTGACTTTGAAAAAATGAGTTTGCTTAGCCCGCTAAACGCACTAATTTTTTCTTTGCCAGAACCACAAACTATTGATTTTCAACTCGAAATA
>CALJIQ010000023.1 GCA_937973995.1 uncultured Saprospiraceae bacterium | reverse complement strand
TACCTTGCGCTATGGCGCAAGGTAGATTTTCTGCCCCCAAACCCCTTAGTCCCGTCGCCGTTAGGCGACGAAATCAAAGTGTACGGTAGAGAATTATGAATCAATCCTAAATTCCCAGCTATGGCATTTATAAAAAAATATTCTTTTCCGCTCTTTTTAGCACTGATAGCTTTTTACTTTATCGGTAAATATTTCTATATGCAGCCGAAAGTCATTAATGGAGAAGATGCCCCTAGAATTACGGGTAAATTGCTAAATGGAAACGCTTTTGACCTACAAGAGTTGAAAGGGACGTATGTGCTTGTGGACTTTTGGGGTAGTTGGTGTGCACCTTGTTTAAAAGAAATACCAGGATTAAAAGCCATTCATAATAAATATCAAAATGCCACCTTTCAGCAAGCAAAAGGATTAACGATTGTAAGTGTAGCTATTGAACGAGACCCAAAAAGATGGGCAAATGCAGTACAGCGAACAGGCATGAATTGGCCCCATCATTTAATAGACTTGACCACCAGTTTTAAATTCTTGAACTCTCCCATTGCACAAGAATTTGGCGTAAAGCAGGTACCCTCTAAATTTTTATTGGATGAGCACGGCAGAATAATTGGCGTTAATCAAAGCATTGAAGAGTTAGATGCGTTTTTAGAAAAGCGACTAGCTAAGGGCTTCGGCAATAAATAACCTACCCACATAGGTATTTCTCGCAAAGGATCGCTAAGGTTTCGCAAAGTACGCTAAGTTAGTTAAAGGTCTAGCTTTGCGTACCTTAGCGTATCCTTGGCGAGACTTTGCGGGAGACAAAATTTGGGTAAGTTATTTATTTCTTCGTCCCTAAAATGATCTAGACAGATTATGCTTAATTTTGTAGCTTGTTACACGCAAGATCTGTAAAAATCATAAAAATCAACTTAATCTAATCAGCGAAATCAATTCTAAATCAGCGCAATCTGCGATTCAAAAACAAACAATGACCATAGACATCAACTGCGACATGGGCGAAAGCTACGGCAACTTCAAAATAGGAAATGATGATGCCGTCTTCCCTCATATTACTTCCTGTAATATAGCCTGTGGTTTTCATGGCGGTGACCCTTTGCATATAGAACAGACGATCAAAAAAGCATTGGCTCATGGGGTACGTATTGGCGCACATCCCTCCTACCCTGACTTAATGGGATTTGGTAGAAGATCCATGCAATTGTCAGAAGAAGAACTATTCGCATTAGTAAAGTATCAAGTCGCAGCAGTAAAGGGAATGACGGAAAGCTTTGGTGGGCAATTGGCTTATGTAAAACCTCATGGGGCTTTATATAATGCAGCAGCTTCTAGTATCTCTATTACCAAGACGATCATCAAAGCCATTCATGCTATTGATGACCAACTCTATCTAATGGGCTTAGCGGGCAGCATTACGGAACAAATAGCCCGCATGCAACAAATCCCTTTTATTGCAGAAGCTTTTGCAGATCGCCAATATACAGATGAAGGAAAACTACAGTCTAGAAGTGAAGAAGGAGCAGTTATTCAAGATCCTTTTAAAAGCGCAGAGCAAGTAGTATCCCTTATAAAAGAGGAACGAGTGATCAGTAATACAGGAAGTTATGTTCCTGTCAAAGCCCAAAGTATTTGCATACATGGGGACAATCCTAGTGCGGTTGGTATCCTACTTCAGATAGATCAATTGTTGGAACAAAACGGAATTGAAAAATTGAGAATGGAGTATGGAGAATGAAACCACTGACACTAAAACTATTCGCTTTCATCAATTCGGAGAACAAGCAATTCTTATCAATTTTGAACAACGAATTGAAGAACCTATTAATCTCCAAGTTACCTTATTAGATACCGCTATTCACGCTGCCAATATTCCAGCTATACAATATACGATTCCCGCTTATTGTTCTTTGACCGTGGGATATGATCCAACCCTTCTAGATTATAAAACGCTCTGTCTTTTGATCTCCAATCTTACTATCTCAAGTAAAGAAAATTCTGTTCAAAATCCAACAAGACAGCTTTCTATCCCAGTTTGCTACGATCAAGAATTTGCACTTGATCTAGAACAAGTAGCTAAAGAAAAAGAAATCACTACAAAAAAAGTAATCCAATACCATTATCAACCTATCTACAAAGTCTTTATGTTGGGATTCTTGCCGGGATTTACTTTCATGGGTAAAATATTGGAATCTATTTCTTGCAAACGAAAAAAAGAACCTCGCTTAAAAGTACCCGCTCTATCCGTAGGAATAGCAGGAGAACAAACGGGGATTTATCCTACTGAATCACCTGGAGGTTGGCAGATTCTTGGTAGAACGCCCATTCCGATATTTGATGCTACAAAGGAACAACCCTTCTTATTTCAAGCTGGACATAAAGTTAAATTCTATCCTATTTCTAAAAAGGAGTTTGTAATGATTCAAAAAGATATTGAGTCGAATTCCTTCAACTGGCAGGAGATTTATGGATAAACTAGTAACATTGACTTTTCAAAAAGCTGGAATGTTGACGACCGTTCAAGATAAAGGTAGGTTCGGTTATCAGGCCTACGGTGTTCCTGTGGGAGGGGCAATGGATCAACTAGCTGCTCAAACCGCTAATCAGTTAGTGGGTAATGCGGAGGCTATGCCTGTTTTAGAAATCACTTTATTAGGACCCACGATTCATTTTAATCAAGCTATTCAAATAGCTATTACAGGGGCTGACCTCTCTCCTACCCTCAATCGAACGCCTATCTCTTCTTACCAATCTATTACCATTAAAGCAGATGATATACTTTCTTTTGGAAGAATTGTCAATGGTTGTAGAGCTTATCTTGCCATTAGAGGAACTTGGCAAATACCTCAATGGTTGAATAGTTACAGTGCTGTTCATCCCAATAAGGAAGTATTACCTAATAGCATTATTAAAAAAGGGAGTCAATTGCAAGTCTTGACTTCTCCCTTGACGCAAGAAATTAAATTATCTCCACCGATTCCATCTACTTCATTAACTCCTATCCCGATTCGGGTAATAGCTGGTCCCGAGTTTAAGCAATTTACTACTTTTCAAATTGCTCATTTTTTTAGTCATACTTATACCATTGCTAATAATTCTAATCGAATGGGGTATCGGCTACAAGGAATGCCCCTATCATTGGAAACTTCCTCTTCCATGATTTCCTCTGGTATTATTCCTGGTACGGTCCAAATCAATAATGCGGGGTTACCTATCGTATTGATGCGGGATGCGCAGACGGTGGGTGGTTACCCCCGTATTGCTAATGTGGTGGTGGAAGATATCAATCGCTTAGCACAGTTGAAGCCACAAGAACAGGTTCGATTTGTGTATCACTCTTGACTACCATGCCACCAAAAAAAATAAATAAATCATTTTATCTACGAGAAGACGTAGTCCAACTAAGCAAAGACCTACTAGGCAAAGTGTTGGTTTCCAATATTGATAATCAACGCACCAGCGGCATCATCGTAGAAACCGAAGCCTATCGATCCCCCGACGATAAGGCTTCTCATGCCTATAATAATCTTTGCACGGAACGCACCAAAGTCATGTTTGAAGAAGGGGGTATAGCCTATGTTTATCTTATTTATGGCATACACCATATGTTTAATGTGGTTACTGCCAAAAAAGGAATTGCACACGCTATTTTAGTGAGAGCCATTGAGCCATTAGATAATATCGAACGGATATTCGAACGTAGAAAGATGGACAAAACAGATCATAGATTGACAGGCGGCCCGGGCAAGGTAGGTAAAGCACTTGGAATTACTACTCGACTAACTGGTTGTAGTTTAGTTAAAAAAAACAGTCCTATTTGGATTGAAGATAGAGGCATACAAATCAAAAAAGACCAAATCATTGAGAGCCCTAGAGTGAATGTCGATTATGCAGAAGAATGTGCGGCGTGGAATTGGCGATTTCGGGTGAAGGGTTCTAAGTGGACTAGTAGGGCAAAATGAAAATTCCAAATTCCAATATGCCGCTTTTTGGAATTTAGGATTTGAGAATGTAAATTCTCAAACCACCACATTCTGAGGTTTCCCTTGTAAAAAGGCTTCAATATTATCTGCTACAATCTGTATTAATCTCGCTCTAGATTCCTTGCTCACCCATGCATTATGTGGCGTAATTATGCAATTGGGAATACCTAATAATGGATGATTAAGCGGGGGTGGTTCTTGAGAAAGAACGTCTAAACCTGCCGCAGCTATTATCCCAGTTTGCAAGGCATTTTTTAAACCCTCTTCATCCACTAAGTCTCCTCTGCCTGTATTAATCAAAATAGCATTGGATTTCATTTTTGATAAAGTCTGCTGATTAATCACTCTATAATTATCTTTACTTAAAGGGGCATGTAGTGACAAGACATCACTTTGTATCAGCAATTGTTCCAAAGGTACTATTGGAACATTCAATGGGTTTGGTTTATTCAAGTTTTTCCTAGTAGCTATCACCTGCATACCAAAAGCTTGTGCGATCTTTGCCACTTCCTGCCCAATCTTTCCCAAGCCATAGATGCCCATTGTTTTGTTTGCTAATTCCATAATAGGACTTTTCCAATAGCACCAGTCAATAGAGGTTGCCCAATCATTTTTTTGCACGGATGCATTATGAATACCAACATTATTGGTCAACTCTAATAAAAGCGCAAAAACATGTTGTGCAACAGAAATCCCACTATACCCTACTGCATTACAAACCGTAATTCCTCTTTTCTTTGCAGCAATAATATCTACTGAATTATATCCCGTTGATAGTAAACAAATACATTTCAATTTCTCTAAACGATCAATCAATGCCGCCTCAATTCGACGTTTATTAGTTATCAAAATATCTGCCTCTTTAGTTCTATCAAAAAGGTCTTTATCGTTAGTTCTATCATAGACTTTGAGATGACCTAATGTAGCAATAGATGCCCAACTCAAGTCGTTTGGATTAGATACATACCCATCCAATATGACGATGTTTGGTTTTTTTATTGACATAAGCGCTTATAATACTATACTTGGATAAACAGTTCAACAACTAAACAAATAAACCGTATTGGAAAATCACTTTTTTACACCGTTTCGAGTATATAAAACACAAAAATACAATTGTCATTAAACCTTTTCTTCTATCTTAAGTCTAAAAGACAAACTACCTAATACCACAGCATTGACAGAACATTCGGATGAATATATTCTGAGTTTACTACAATCAGACCGTTTCGAGGAGGGTTTTCGACTATTAGTACGCCAATATCAAGAACGCTTGTATTGGTTGGTCCGGAAAATGGTGGTCCATCATGAGGATGCCAATGATGTTTTACAAAATATTTTCATTAAAGTACACCGAAATATTCAGCGATTTGAAGAAAAATCTAAGTTATATACTTGGTTATACCGAATTGCTACTAATGAAACTTTGACTTTTTTAAGCAAGCAAAAAAAACGTCAAATCACCTCTCTGGAAAATGAAGAAATAAATTTAGCAAATTCTTTACGAGCAGATGATTACTTTGATGGAGATAAGGTACAAATGAAATTACAAGTAGCCATTAAACAACTACCTCCTAGACAACAATTGGTATTTACCATGCGCTATTTTGAAGAGTCGAGTTATGATGAACTATCCACTATTTTAGAAACTTCAGTAGGTAGTTTAAAAGCATCCTATCATCATGCTGCTAAGAAAATAGAAGCACATTTAAGAAAGATTGCAGAAGAATAGCAATACGCCATAAAAATGAAAGAAAAAGAAGCAATACAAAAGGAATTGGAACAATTGGCTCCTTTACTGGCAAGGCAAAAGGAAAAGAGTAGTCCTTTCAAATTACCAGATGATTATTTTGATACTTTGGAAAACCAAATATTGGATCGGGTTACTATGGAGCCTAAAAAAGATACCCCGACCAAGATTCGCTCTTTGTCGTTTTGGTTAACAAGTGCAGCGGCTATTCTTTTATTGGCGGTTGGTTTTTCATTCCTTTTTCAATCCCAAAATAAATCAGAGGCTTTGCTAGCAGACATCTCTACTGAAGAAATCGATCGCTATATCTCAGATAATTTATATGAATTTGATGAAGACTTATTGTTTGAAGAAAACACTACTTCAGCCGATCTTAACAGTACCGATTTTAGTGAAGAAGAAGTAAACTTATATCTAGAAGAAAACATAGAGGATTTGGAAGATTTAGATCTAGATTATTTATTATGACCATCATTTAATGTCCAAATAATGAAAAAATTAATCGTCAGTATTTGCTTAATTGCCTTCACCACTTTTGTACTTTCTGCACAAGGTGGGAAAGAAGAAATCAAGGATCGAATAAAAGCAAAAAGGGTTGCCTTTATTACAGATAAATTAAATCTAAGCTCTCAGGAAGCTCAACTATTTTGGCCTTTATATAATGAACTTAAAGAAAAGGAAAGAGCTCTAAAAAAGGATAGTAGGCCTAGCAATAAGCTAGAAGAAATGACCGACCAAGAAGTAGAACAGTTCCTAGAAGATAGACTCGACAAAGAAGAAGAATTAATCGCTGCCAAACGGGAATTCTTTAAAGAAGCCAAACAAGTCATGCCGGTTAAGAAACTTGCTCGATTGCCACGGGTAGAGCGAAAATTCAAGGAGATGGTGCTACAACATTCCAGAGAGCGACGTGGCAGAAATTAGTTAATAGACTTTTAATTGTCGTATCTTGGTGGAAGTCTATCATCATTCAAGTATAGTATGAAAGTAGCCTTTTGGGTAATCGGAAAAACTGCTCCTTCCTATATCAAAGAAGGTATGTCTATTTATGAAAAAAGATTACCTCATTATCTAAAATTCACTTCTGTTGTTTTACCAGATGTAAAAAACGCCAAGAATTTAAAACCTAATGAACTAAAAAAAAAGGAAGGACTAACGGTATTGAAGAAATTAGAGAAAACTGATATCTTGATCTTACTAGATGAAAAAGGAAAGGCTTTCTCTTCCGTCCAATTTGCGCAGTTTATCGAAAAACGTTTCCAACAATCCAACTTTACACTTGTCTTCTTAGTGGGTGGTGCTTACGGTTTCTCAGATGACATATACCAGCGTGCCAACTTCCAGTTACGGCTTTCCCAAATGACTTTTTCTCACCAGATGGTTCGCCTATTTTTCTTAGAGCAATTGTATCGAGCGATGACTATTTTGAAGGGGGAGCCTTATCATAATGGTTAGGCTGAATCGCAGATTCCGTTGATTTTGGATTGATTTCGCAGATCAGATTTTTGAGATAAAAATGATTTTTGCTGATCTCGCATAAAACATCGTACGTTTTGATAGGCACATAGCTCACATAGAAAATCCGTAATATTCCCTGCGAAAAGTAGCAAGTTAAATCCGAAAAAATCTTCCCAATCAAAGTCATCTAATCTGCGGAACCAATTACCCATCAGCGGAATCTGCGATTCAGATTCAGATAAGAATCAATAATAAGGACGCAGCATCAAATAACAAACAGGTCCAGAAATAGCCACATACAACCACAATGGATAGACCCATTTAGCCATTTTCCGATGCCGTTCAATTTGCCCCGTATAAGCTCGAATGAAGGTAAATAAAATAAAAGGAAGGATCACCGCTGCCAGAATCACATGGGTGATTAACAAGAAAAAGTACGTGTATCGAATCAGTCCTTCTCCACCAAATCTAGTTTCAGGAGTCGTAATATGGTAAGTAACGTAAGACAATAAAAATAGAATAGACAAACCCATCGCCACATAAACAGATCGTTGGTGGGCGACAATATTTTTATTCTTAATAAAGTACAGTGCAGCGATTAAGGCAAGTGCAGCCAAGGCATTTAGGGTAGCGTGGAAGGGAGGTAGAAAGCTAAAATCTATAGCAGTATCTATTTTTATTCGGCGCATTCCACCTACCAATAATAAAACGATAGCAGAGAGAATCCAAGCGACTGTATTTAATTTTTTTGCTAGTACTAAGTTAGGTTGATTCATGATAAAATATGGTATTATGGTCTTGTAGTATTATGGTGTTTTGGTTGTTAGCCACAAAACCAAAACACCATAAAACCACAACATCTATTCTTGCTGCCTCAATTCCCTTTTCTCTTTATCCCTAGGCATTAATTCCGCAATATGTAAGATTAGTTTTTTGATAGCCTGCTCGTCCTTGAAATCATAGGTATATCTAATAATTCCATCTTCATCTGCAATGGCAACTGCTAATTCATCTGTATTAGTGATAGCAATACTTTTTGCTATTTGTGCTAGCTCTATATTGGTTCCATTTAAAAAATGCCACTGGTTTTTATTCCGCTTCACCTGAAGACGTTCAAAATAAGTAGCCATTTTTTCTGGAGTGTCGGTTTCCACAAATGTCAAGAAGATAATATCATCTCTTTTATCAAATTGATCTTGAACTCTATATAGCTGTTGAATTAAGGGATGGTTTTGTTGATTATCAAGGAGGGATAGAAAATTAATGATAGTAGCTTTTCCTTTAGTATTCTCAGTAGTAATTAGTTTTTCATGTTGATTCTTTAAACTGAATTCAGGGATGCTACCTAAATTTTGGTCTAGTTCTTCTAGTAAGGCTTTTCTATACTCGTACCCTTGATTTAGGTAGTACCAAGAACCTGCGGGCAGCACAATGAATATCAAGCTTAATACTAAAACTTGGATGACTTGTCTTGATGTCATTAAAAATAATTTCACTTCTTTGACCAATCCAACAAACCGAGACAATCCGCAAATCAGCTTGGCATCGAGCCAAGCTGATTTGCACAAGGGATTCTAAAGGGGTAATTGCCCTAAAGGGCAATTACCCCTTTAGAATCCCTTGTTTCCCTGAAATGGACTCGATGTCCATTTCAGGGAAGCTATCACGAAATTTGTCAAAGAATTTTAATTTCTACTAGCTAGAAACAAAAAAAGGTGGAGTTTGTGCCCCACCTTTTTTCATTTATTTGTCAGATTTTATCAGCTCCTTATGGAGGAGCATTCCTAGTGGTTTAATGGCTTTATCTGATTCCACCTTATTCCGTTCTTTAATGACCTCTCGGCGTTCGCCCCATGCGTTGCCTTCTTGGAAGAAAGCGATCATTCCCCATATTAATAAGGCAGTAGGCAGTAATACGCTCATCCGTAGTCCAGGCACTTCATGCGCCATGTGCATAAAATTGTAGATGATATAGTATGCTTTATAGGCAGATAAAATAGCTATTATTAGAGCCGCACCATAGGTAACCCAAGAAAGGTCTTCCATTCCTCCAATGATATGTCCTTTCTGAAATAAAGAAACTGCTACCTCAATCAAAGTTACCGCACCTAATACACCGCATCCTACCCATACTGCCCTTTTCGCATCTTCGTAATTACCATGTCCCATGACTATTATTTTTAGGAGTCAGGAGTCAGACCGCTTCGCTTTCAAGGGTCAGACGCTTGACATTATTTTTTTTATTAAAGAATTCAAATATCATTGGTATGAAGTCAAGTAAGTCGATTTTTTTTTGTTGAAAGCAATATTTTATTTATTAACTAAAATATTCTGACTCCTGACTCCTGTCCCCTGACTACTATAATAAATAAAAAACTAAGAATACAAATACCCAAACTAAATCTACAAAGTGCCAATACAAGCCTATCTTCTCCACCATTTCGTACCCATTTTTCCTAGCAGCGTATAAACCACTTCCTGCATTGAGCATAATAATAATTAAGAACACTACGCCAGAGAGTACGTGAAAGCCGTGGAAACCTGTGATAAAGAAAAATAAAGCACCAAAGGCTTTAGGTCCATAGGTTTGTGCGCCCGTTTCCCCTGCTTCTGTTACAAATTTTCGTTCTATGAATCCTTCATTATTCAATCTGAATCCAGGAAAATCTACCCCTGCTTCAGGGAGATTTGCCATATCTATTTTATTACCAGCGATACTCGCTGACACTATTGAATTAGCATCCGCTAGAAACTTTTCCTCAGCTGTAAGTTCATGCCCTTCATCGTGGTGACCGTGATCTCCTCCATGATCATCTACATGCGCATGATGAATTAAGTATCCTATTCCTGGCTTGAACAAATCATCTTCCGCCGCAGAGCGACTTCCATCAGCATTGAGATAAACTCCTTTTTCAGTATGTGTCCCAAAAGGATTTCTGGTCACACTCATACACTCTTTATAGATCAAGTTCGTCCACTCCCAAGCTTGACAACCTAGGAAACCTGCTCCGCCTACAACCGTTAGGAACATCCAAAAAACGACCCCTTTTTGATTTTCCCTAGCTCCTTCCTGTACTGCTCTTACCATCGTCACTGAACTGATGATTAACAAGAAAGACATAAAGGTTACGAAAATCAATGGAGCATGATGAATACCAAATGGAGCGGTAGAGAATACGAAATCAGGTACCGGCCAAGAAGGACTACTGAAACGCAACGCGCCGTAAGCAATCAAAAAGCCTGCAAAAGTAAAAGCATCCGACAGTAAGAAGTACCACATCATTAACTTCCCATAACTTATCTTAAAAGGCTGCTTGCCTCCAGACCACAATTCTTTTGTGGATTCCTCATGTCCGTGTCCGTGTACATCTTCGTGAACAGCAGTATCGTGTGCCATTATCTAGTCTTTAAACTATATAATTTTGAATGTTGAATGATGAATTTTGAATCTAGCATACATTCAAAATTCATCATTCAACATTCAAAATTAGTTTATGATTGAATTACAAAAAATGTCAATAAATAGAGCCATAAAAAATCTACAAAATGCCAGTAGATTAACGTTAGCTCGAAACGCAATTTCCTCTTTGGTGTCACCCTATATTTTAAAGAAAATGCTTGTACTAAGGCAACTGTAATTGCCGCCAAACCTCCCAAAATATGAGCAGCATGTACCGCTGAGATAACATATACAAAAGAGCCAGAAGGATTACCTGTTAACTCTACCCCAATCGCCGTCATATCCAACCAACCTTGGTATTGCAATACTAAAAATAAGAGTCCCAATAAGAAGGAAAAAACTAGTAATCCCTTATACATAAACTCCTTTCCATTTTTAAAAAAATGGTAGGAAGTTTGAAGGGTAATACTACTCAATAAGATAACCACTGTATTAACAAAAAACACAGTGGGCAATCTAAACTCTAGCCAATTCCCTGCCGCACGACGTACTATATAAGCACTAGTGAATGCGGCAAACATCATCGTGATGCTTGCACAGGCTACGATTAGTGCAAATTTCTTGGAGTGCATTTTACTCCGCCCGCCTTTTGTATTTTCGCTGATTGCCACCATTGTTTAGGAGTCAGGAGTCAGACCGCTTTGCTGTCAGGGGTCAGACTTCTTATATCAATTTATTAAAATATAACGCAAACAATACAAGGGGTAAATAGAAAAAGGAACTGAACATTAATTGTAAAGCCGCTTTTCTAGTACATTTTTTATATAGATTCCATCCAAAGCCAGCATAAAGCAAACTTGAAAGGGAAATAATTATCAAAGAAGGGATTCCCGTAATACCTAAAGCATAAGGTAAAACGCCTACAGGAATTAAAAACAATGCATAAATAAAAGACTGCATGCCCACGCTTTCATTCAACGCACCCGTTTTATTAGGAAGCAAATGAAATCCTGCTTTTTTATAATCTTCATCTCCTACCCACGCAATGGCAAAGAAATGAGGGAATTGCCAAAAAAATTGGATAGCAAACAAAGCAATTGCTAGACCACTCACATACCCTTCAACTGCTACGCAACCAATCATCAGAGGAAGTGCGCCAGGGATTGCCCCTACCACAACTGCGGAAGGTGATACTCTTTTCATCGGCGTGTAAACAAAAGCATAGAGCACCATAGACAGCATACCCAATAATCCCGCCCAAGCATTGAAGGCAGATAAGCAAAAAGTTCCGATCAAACACATCAATCCTGCCGTCAATACGGCTGTCGAAACCGTCATTCGTTCTGCTGCTAATGGGCGATTAGCCGTACGCTTCATCAATTTATCAAAGTCTCTTTCCAATACTTGGTTCAGCGCATTCGCTGCTCCCGTTATTAAAAACCCACCTACGCCAAATAGCAAAATAGCAAGCCAAGAAACAGGTTCTGTAGCAGCTATTAGTAAAGCCATTACGGAAGAGAATACTACCGTTAGATTCAATTTGAACTTAACTAATAGTGCAAAGTCCGTTAGCTTAGAACCTAAACTTCCGAAAACACCTATCTCTTTTTGTAATGATCTTTGCATGTATAATTGAAAATTAAAAATTAAAAATGGATAATTAGGTGCTGTATGCAATTCTTAATTCTCCATTTTCAATTCTCAATTATTTTTTTAATGATGTCCTCCTTCACCATCCGTCAGTTCTCCTTCGGCAAGCGGTTCTACTTGTGAGACGAACTCTTTTCCATCTTTTCCATAATCATATGCCCATCTCTGCACAGAAGGAATTTTACCAGGCCAGTTACCGTGTCCTGCATGTATCGGTGTAGTCCATTCTAATGTACTTGCACCCCATGGGTTTCTTGTAGTAACTTTCTTGCCTTTCCAAATGCTATAGAAGAAGTTTACTACGAATAATACTTGCAAGGCAAAAACGATAATTGCTGCTACGGTGATGAATTTATTCATCGCACCAAAATGCGCAAAAGCATCGAAGGTATCAAAACGATAGTATCTTCTTGGCACCCCAGCTAAACCTAAATAGTGCATTGGCCAGAAAATCGCATATGCCCCAATCAAGGTACCCCAGAAGTGTATCTTACCTAAGGTCTCATTCATAAAGCGAGCGTACATCTTTGGATACCAGTGGTAGATACCAGCAAACATTCCAAAGAATGCCGCAATACCCATTACAATATGGAAGTGAGCTACCACGAAGTAGGTATCGTGCAGTTGAATATCAATCGCAGAGTTTCCTAAGAAAATACCTGTCAAACCACCAGAGATAAACATAGAAACAAAACCCAAAGCAAATAGCGAGGCGGAATTGAATCTAAGATTTCCTCTATATACGGTCGTAATCCAGTTAAATACTTTCACCGCAGATGGTACTGCAATAATCAAAGTAAATAATACGAAGAAGTTAGAGATAAATGGATTCACACCAGACATGAACATATGGTGCGCCCAAACAATAAAGGATAAAAATGCAATTGCTAATATGGAATACACCATCGCTTTATATCCGAAAATAGGCTTACGAGAATGTACGGAAAGTACTTCTGACACTAAACCCATCGCAGGTAGAATAATGATATACACCTCGGGGTGTCCTAAGAACCAGAACAAGTGTTGGTATAAAATTGGACTACCACCCACATGATCTAATGCTTGCCCCCCTACAAATATTTCACTCAAATAAAAACTCGTACCCAAGCCTCTATCACACATCATCAAGAAGAAAGCCGAGGCTAATACTGGGAAGGATAATAAACCGATGATCGCTGTTACAAAGAATGCCCAAATCGTTAAGGGCAAACGCCACATCGTCATTCCTTTAGTACGAAGATTTAATACCGTAGTAATATAATTAATACCTCCTAATAGGACAGATACCACAAATAGAACTAAGCTCACCGTCCATAAAGTCATACCCGCGGCCGAACCAGAAGAGGCTTGTGGCAAGGCACTCAAGGGAGGGTAGGCAGTCCACCCACCCGAGAACGGTCCTGTACTTAAAAACAAGGAGGCGAACATCACACACCCTGACATAAAGAAGAACCAATAAGACAGCATATTCAGTAAGGGTGATGCCATATCTCTTGCTCCAACTTGCAAGGGTATTAATAGATTACTAAACGTTCCACTCAATCCAGCCGTCAGTACGAAGAATACGATGATCGTACCGTGCATGGTCACTAAGGCATAATAAAATTGCGGGTCTAAAGAGCCAATCCCCGCTTCATCTACAATAATCCATCCACCTAACAAAGGTTTTAACCAAGAAAAATTCTCTTCGGGAAATCCTAATTGTAAGCGGAAAATGATGGACATCGCTGCACCAATCAATGCCCAGAACATTCCTGTAATCAGGAATTGCTTAGCAATGATTTTATGGTCCATACTGAAGACATACTTCATGATGAAGTTAGATTGATACTTATCTCCATGATGGTGGTCATGGAAATGGTCATCAAATCCTTGCTCTTCAATAAGAAGATCTTCTCTCGTCTTTTCTGGAGCAATTTTCGTGGAAGCCATAATTTAATATTTATGAGAAGTCAGAAGTCTCACCGCTTTACCGTCAGACCGTCTTCGACTGTCAGATAATTCTTTGTCAATGTCACAAGTCCGACCTCTGATAATGAAATGGTCAGACTTCTGACTTCTAATATTTACTGCGTCAATATTCTTAACTCTGTTCTTCTATTCTGCGCTCTTCCTTCTGGTGTATCGTTTGTATCGATTGGTCGATCTTGACCATAACCAAGTGCTGACAATCTATCGGCATTTGCACCTTTTGAAGTTAAATAGTCTTTAACTGCATTCGCTCTTGCATCAGATAAGGATAGATTTTTAGCAGCATCCCCTGTACTATCCGTGTGTCCCCCTACTTCCAATGTCAAATTTGGATATTTGTTCATGGCAGCCACCACATTATCTAATTCATATCTTGATAATGATGTTAGATTGGCAGAACCTGTTTGGAAGTTGACGTATTTCAAGCGGATAATTTTATCCACATCAGAAGACAGTGCTTTATTAAAGTTATCATTGAATTCCGCTTTTCTATCCTTTATTTCAAAGTCCAATAATTTGTCTTTAAATGGATCAGCATCCGTACCCCTTACCGATTGTAAGTAGTAGGAGGGTTGCTGTGCGATCCAATCATCGTACTCCTCTTGAGATACAATTCTCACCGTTCGCTTCATACTATAATGCCCTTTACCACAAAGCTCTGCACAAGCTAATTCATAATTGAATGCCTCGTATCTCTTTAGACCATCTGGTTCTGCTGGATCGTATGGATCATACCATTCTGGGTATAGCGGTTCTCCGTCTCTATCTAGGGCTCCTAACCGTTCTCTGTACTCTTCTGTGGTGGTAGTAGGTGTAAATACAAAGTAGGTAGGAATACCTGGTACTGCATCCATCTTCACTCTAAAATGAGGTAAGTAAAAGTTATGCAATACATCTTTTGCGGTAATCCGAACTCTTACTGGTTTGCCAACAGGCAAAACGATCTCCGTTACATGTTGGTCATCTAAGTTCTCAATATCTTCCCATTCTTGACCTAGTGGGTTTGTACCAGTAATTCGTCTAAAATTTTTAGCTCCTAATACGCCATCTGGGCCTGGATATCTAATGTCCCAAGCAAATTGATAGGCAGTAGCTTCAATTTCCATATAGTCTTGTCCTATAACTGCTGTCTCTGGCACATCCGCCATTGCTTTATTCCAAGTCACCAATCCATCTGCTACTAAATAAAACATCGTCAAAGCTGGAATAGCTGTCCAGATAATTTCCAATCTGGTATCATGTGGTTGGAAAAAAGCCACTCTATTTTCTCGACCTCTATATTTATAAGCAAACCAAAATAAAGCAATTTGGGTCGCAAAGAAAACGACACCAGTTACTAGTAGTGTCAGATGAAATGCATCATCCAACCATACCCCATGTTCGGATGCTGCTGCATGAGGTCCATATCCTAGAATACTGTTCTTATAATAAATGGAGGATAGAAAACATCCTACCAAAAACACAACCATAAAGAATAGACCAAAACGAGCATTGAAATCATTTGCTGCTAACTGCGCCGCTCCTTCTCCTCTAATTCTAACCGCCAGTTCCGTTAAGCGTCCTAACTGAACTACCACAATTCCTATTAAAAGGATACAAAAGAAGATGAGTAAACCTGTCATTCTTTTTTATTAATGTTGAATTTTGAATGATTGAATTTTGAGTGAAGAAGGTCATTCAAACATTCAAACAATTGACTAGATCATTCAAAATCCAGAATTCAGCATTCAAAATTGAAAACTCTTTCTGTACAAATACAAATTTAGTTTATGTCAAATTTGTGATTGTCAGACTATCTTTATATTTCTTATTTAGACTTCTTCTAAATAACTAGAGAAGTGCCAAATTTCAAATATGTCGCAGTTGAAATTTGGAATTTAAATCACTTCGTGGTGCATAGACTCCTGTAAGTACGGATCATTTGCAGGGGTCAATGCGGCCCTAGACAAATGGCTGAATCCGACGTACATAAATAAACCTAAGAAACCTATGAAAGTTCCGATTTCCAATAATCCTGGAAGCGTAAATCCAGGTGTAAATCCTGCTTCGTGTCCATGTCCTCCACCATGACCCTGTGCTAATGCCTCATGGGCAGTATGCAATGCGCCTGGCTTCACCATCATAAACACATCCCACCAATGCCCGAAGAATAAAATGATCGCCGCAAACATCATAATACCATGCTTCCGCTTCACTGAGTTTCTCATCAAAACAAAGAAAGGCATCACAAAGTTGATCAGCAGATTGCCATAAAATAATACGGGGTATTGTTGGATTCTTGTTTGGAAGTAAACCGTTTCTTCTCCATTGTTCGCATACCAAATTAACATGTACTGATCGAACCACAAGTAAGTCCAGAAAATACTGAATGCAAACAGATACTTTCCAATATCGTGCAAATGATTACCATCTAATGTTTCCAAATATCCTTTGCCCTTTAGGTAGATAATGGTGATAATGGTCAAAGACAAACCTGCTACAAAGAAACTCGCCGTGCTGTACCAAGCATACATAGTTGAGTACCAATGTGCGTCTAGCGACATCAACCATTGCCAAATCATAGCAGCACTAGAAAATGCACCGAAGAACATCAAAATACCTGACCACTTCTTGATGCTTGCATATTCTGCAAAATTATTGCTTGCTCCTCCTCCATTATCTTCCGCCAAAGAAAGGCTTCTAATTCTACTAGCACATAAATACCATACGCCCACCACAATAAGTGTTCCTAAGGTGTACCACCATTTATTAAGGAAACCAGACTTACCATATAAAACAGGGTCAGTAGCTACATCTTCTGGTACATTCCAGTGATATAGATGGTGATACCCCATCCATAAGCCGCCTATTAACGGAAGCATCAAAATCAATGCGACTAGCAAGAATTGAGCATAGGCTTCCCATATCCGTTTGAAGTTCACAAACCAACCCGCATACGCCAAGGTAAATGCACAATAAGCAAATAACAAGGCGAAAGAGATGCCTAAAAAGAAAATAGTATTATGTAAATAATTTGTCCAAAAACGAGTATGCAATGCATCATCTGCAAAGAATGTCAACACCATACTAACCAATCCCACCGCAATCATTCCTAGGAATAGTGTTCTTTGCCCGCCTTCAAATTTGAACTTATCCATTTTGTATTGTTCAATTTTGAATTTTGAATTTTGAATGTACATTTAGCAAATTCAAAATTCAAAATTCATCATTCAAAATTATTTTTAATGTTCGTGGTCATCGTCATGACTATGATCATCATGGTCATGACTCTCCCCTTCCTTATGATGCTCATGTCCGTCTCCGTGATGTTCTGCGTCGTGATCGTGACCATGTGAGTTGGCATCATCGTGACTTCCCTCTTTGTGATGCTCGTCGTGACCTTGATGGCTATCTCCATGATGCGCATCATGACCATGAGCTAACATGGGTACGGACACTTTCATTTTCTTAACTGCTTTCTTGGGTAAAGAAGCACCAGGAACACCTACACTATTCAGGGTATTCGTATTCTCATTATAAGCTAAACTTCTATCCTTGGCTTGTAAAGAACGGATATAGTGAATTACTTGCCAACGCTCTTCGTACGATAATTTATCCGCATAGCCCCCCATCACATTTTTACCATATATAATGGCATGATACAATCGTCCTTCTGATGCACCTGTAAATTCGTCGTTCGTTAAAATGGCTGGTTGATTGGGATAAACAGAATTTTTATTCTTTTCATCTACTAACCATCCATTGCCATCTCCTTTATTACCATGACAAATACCACAGTTGATTTCGTACAAAGGCTTTGCTCTCGCCAAGCCTGCATCCGTAATCGGAAATGGATTGGTAGTGATTTCGTTCATTGCACGAGTACGCTCTTCCTCTGTGTCCTCATAATAATAAGGCACACTACCATTTGGAGGAACGACCAAAGCGTTTGGACTATCAGAAGCTGCATTACCTGAATATCCTCTCGGAATGGTCCCCGCTACTGGTTTCCTAGGCTTTGCCATCTCGTAATAATCTTCTGCTGATCCCCATCTATTACTACTATAGTAGTCATAGTAATTTGCCTCATAAGCTACGGAGTGTCCCATATCAGGCATATACTCTGTCCCTGGATCATTCACCCCTGCGCCACCACAAGAGCAGATCGTGTAGAATAACACTACTGCAAAAACGATGGTGATTATGTTTGAAGATTTCTTCATTTATATGTAATTGAACTCCCCCCAACCCCCTCTTTGAAAGAGGGGGAGACTCCTCTGAACCAATATTTTGGAATCGGAGGAGACTCCCTCCCTTTTAAAGGGAGGATTGGGGAAGGTTTAAATTATTTTCGAATCAATTAAACTAGCCCCTGTGCGAGATAAAAAGTCTTTCATTTTACCTACGTCTTGAGAACTCGCTCCATTCGTTTTAAAGGCTATACAGAATTTATCATCTGTAATGCGATCATGTAAATATGGATTTTCAACACCAGGTGCTAAACCATTCACCGTATAATAACTAACTACCATTCCTATAGAAGCAAATAGTACGGTTAACTCAAAAGTAATTGGAATAAAGGCTGGTACCGACCAATAAGGTTTACCCCCAAAGATGATCGGCCAATCTCTTGTAAATACCCAACTCATAAATAAGAAAGCCGTCAACGTTCCCATCGCTCCATACACAAACCCTGCAATATGTAAACGAGATTCGGATAAGTGTAATAGATGATCTAAACCATGCACTGGAAAAGGCGTAAATACATCCTCAATTTCCAAATGCTCTTTATTTGCTACTCGAATAGCATCCATCATAATCTCCTCATCATCATACAATCCGAATAAAACTTCTTTATGATCGCTCATGACTAATTTTGAATTTTGAATGAATGAATTTTGAATAGTGATTAAATCGAATTTTGAATCTACTTAATTTGTATAATTCAAAATTCAAAATTTAACATTCAAAACTAATTAATGATGCCCATGATCATCATGCGCATGATGATGATGTGGCACAGCATTCTTTCCTCTATACTGATCACCAGATGATTTTAAAATACTCTTTACTTCCGCAATCGCAACAACAGGTGCTACTCTTGTAAATAATAAGAACAGTACAAAGAATAGACCTAGTGAACCAACAAAGATGCCGATCTCTACCCAAGTTGGTACATAGTAACTCCAACTGGATGGTAGATAATCTCTAGCCAAGGTAGTCGCAATAATCACAAATCGCTCAAACCACATTCCAATATTAATAAAGATGGACATGAAGAAAGTAACGAAGATGTTTCTCCTCATGCTCTTAAACCAGAAAATCTGAGGAGATAATACGTTACAAGCCATCATCCCAAAATACGACCACCAATAAGGTCCTAAGGCTCTATTGAAAAAAGCAAACTGCTCGTAGATATATCCTGAATACCAAGAAATAAATAACTCCGTCAAATAAGCCGTACCTACTATCGAGCCCGTCAATAAGATGACCTTATTCATAGACTCGATATGCTCTATGGTAATATAATCTTCTAATTTCAATACCTTCCTTGCGATCAACATCAAGGTCAATACCATTGCAAACCCAGAGAAGATCGCCCCTGCAACGAAGTAAGGCGGGAAGATGGTTGTATGCCAACCGGGTATAATAGAAGTGGCGAAATCAAATGATACAATCGTGTGTACAGAAAGTACTAAGGGAGTGGCTAAACCTGCTAAGATTAAAGATAAAGACTCAAATCTTTGCCAGTGCTTGGCAGAACCCGTCCAACCAAAAGAAAGGAAATTATACACTTTTCTTCTCATTCCAGTAGAGCGATCTCGAAGCGTCGCAAAATCAGGTACTAGACCTGTATACCAGAATAAAAGAGAAACTGTGAAGTAAGTAGAAATCGCAAATACATCCCACAATAAAGGAGAGTTAAAATTCACCCATAATGGACCTCTAGTATTTGGATAAGGGAAAATGAAGAATGCTAACCAAATACGCCCCATATGTATTAATGGGAACTGTCCTGCACAGATTACCGCAAAAATGGTCATCGCTTCTGCCGCACGGTTTACCCCTGTTCGCCATTTTTGTCGGAATAATAATAAGATCGCAGAGATCAAGGTACCTGCGTGACCGATTCCGATCCACCAAACGAAGTTGGTAATATCCCAGCCCCAGCCAATCGTTCTATTCAAATCCCAGGTACCAATTCCGAAATAGACCGTCCAGAATACGGAAAAAGCAAAAGTAGCTAAACCACCTACTGCTAATGCCATCGCTATGGTCCAAGCCAAGCCTGGCGCTCTCTCCGTTGGCGCACAAATATCCTCTGTAATATCGTGGTAAGTTTTACTTCCCGTTATTAGAGGTTCCCGAATGGGTGATACTACTGCACTCATATATTTTTAGTTATGAGTGAAGAGTGAGGAGTGAAGAGTACTGAACACCCTTCACTCTTCACTCCTCACTATCCTAATGCTTCATTTTTATTAGTAATCTTAGCAGAATAGTGTACGGAAGATTCAACATTGATTTCTTCCAATACTTTGTATGCTAAGGCAGACTTCATTTTTTGTGAGATCGGTGCTTCTGGATTATTCATATCTCCAAAAGTAATCGCACCTGTCGGACAAGCTGTTTGGCAAGCGGAACGCACATCACTATCTACTAGCTTTCTATTTTCTCGCTTAGCCGTTAACTTCCCTTCTTGGATTCTTTGTACACAGAAAGAACACTTCTCAATGACCCCTCTTGAGCGAACCGTTACATCTGGATTCAATACCATTCTGGTTAAGTTGTCCGCACCAAATGGAATTTCTTCTCCGTTGATTTCGTATTCGTTGGAAGGGAATAAATCTGCTGTCGTATAATCTAACCAGTTTAAACGACGAACTTTGTAAGGACAGTTATTTGCACAATATCTGGTTCCTATACATCTATTATACGTCATCTGGTTCAATCCTTCTGAACTATGGTTGGTCGCTGCCACTGGACATACATTCTCACAAGGTGCATTATCACAGTGCTGACACATCATGGGCTGATACACCACATTTGGATTTTCGTAATCACCGTAGTAGTAACGGTCAATTCGCATCCAAGTCATTTCGTGGTGTCTAGCTACTTCTGTTTTACCCACTACAGGGACATTGTTCTCTGCTAAACAAGCCACTTGACAAGCCCCACATCCGATACAAGCATTCAAATCTACAAACATCCCCCAGTGATGACCAGAGCCATATAAATCACTTCGATCTGGATATAAGGTGTAAGAGTTTAGCTTTTGGTGATGCTCCCGTTCATGAACTAAATCAGAAGCAAACTTCTCCAATTCACTCACATCGCCTTGGCGAATAATAGAACGATTTACTAAGGAACCTTGGAAGCCCTGCATCCCTAATAATCTCGCTAATACATTATCATCTACCGTAGCGGCCTCATCTGCATTGATTTCTTCTTTAGTTTTTTTATCTAGCCCTTTAACCCCCATTGTGTGGTGGTATTGAACACAAGGGAAATATTCATCCTCTGCTACTGCTGCGGAAATACCTGCAACTGTTGCATAATATTGTGTATTGCCATCCGCATCAGTTGTCATCCACGGATAAACATTTGTTCCTACATTTCTACCTGCTTCTCCAACGACCGTTCTTCCCAAACCTAACGCAAGTGCTAAGGTTCCTTCCTTCAAGCCAAATTGCTTAACTACCGTTACGTTCTGTGCAGTACCATTTATATCTAAAGAAACGATGTCTGCTTTCCCTCTATATTCTTCTGGGTTCAAGTCGTTCATTCCATTAAAGACTCTTATTCCATCCCATTTAACAGGCACCGCTAAGTAATTCCCCCAAGTAGTTCGAGTAATTGGGTCCGGCATTTCTGTCAACCAAGGATTGGTTGCATATTGACCTGCTCCCATATTAACCGTCTCGAAGAAAGTAATTTCCATACCATCTCCCTCAATTGGTCGAGAAATAGAACCTCCGCCAGCCTCACTAAATGAGGCATCTTTTACTCCTGATGCTCCTTCATATACACCATCATGCAAAGCATTATCCCAAAAGGCTTGGAAGGAACCATAAGCCGTTTGTCCAGCGAATATATTGTCTTTCCAAGTTCGCTTTACATACTCGTAGTATGGTTGGTCTACATCCTTTGCAAGGTTGCTGCTATTTGCCCAAGTCAATAAGGATACCTCTTTCTCTCTTGTATTGAATAGTGGATGAATCGTTGGTTGAACGATGCTATAATATCCCAACTTCGGTTCTGCATCTCCCCAAGATTCTAAGAAATGATTCGTTGGTGCGATATAATCACAAAGCGCAGTCGTCTCATCCATCAATTCAGAACAAGAAATCTTTAAACCTACCCTTGCTGCCCCTTCTACAAACTGCGCTGCATTTGGAATATCAAAGGCTGGATTTGCACCTAGTACAATTAAAGCATCGACTCCGCCTCCATTCATTTCTCTAACCAATGCTTGCATGTCTGCATCAATTCCTTGACGCTGCATAGAAGCCCCTGAAAAGGTGATCGTATTTCCATAATTTCCTAACGCATTATTAATCTTATTGACCAATATTTGCTCGGCTTTATTATTAGAACCAGACACCACTAAAGAGCGACCTCTATGTGCCTGTAAATCCCTTGCCATTACTTTTATCTGCTCTGCCGCTTTCTCATTCAATCCTGCAGCACTTCCTCCTAAACCTAAAGCAGCCGCTAATGCAGCTATCGCCACTCCTTGCTCTGACGGTCTTACCAATATTCTATTATCGGCATTCGATCCTGTCATAGACATATGCCCCTCCACTTGGTAATGGCGAGACATTTTGGCATTGGTTAAGCTGGATAATTTTCTATTGATCGCATAATCCTTAGCATATTCAATTGGAGAAATCCAAGTACCTAAGAAATCACAATTGAATCCAACGATTACCTCTGCTTTGTCAAATTTATAATTAGGAACTAAACGCACGCCGAAGTTGGCTTCATTTGCTTGCAATAAAGCAGAAGAAGAAACTGGATCGTAGGTAACAACCTTTGTATTTGGATAATTCGCTGCAAAATCAGATAAAGCTCTTTTGGTAGAAGGACTAAGAATCGTATTGGTTACAATTCTAACCTTAGAACCACCATTTAGCTTACCTTTTATCGCTGCATCTATATCTGCCCAGGTAGTACTGGTAAACTTACCTGCCTCTGAACCAACTGCCATAGGTCCTCTAAATCTAGCCGTATCATATAACTCCAATACACTCGCCTGCGCTCTAGCACTCGTTCCTCCTCCTGTCATGCTCGATAAGGCGTTCCCCTCTATCTTGATAGGTCTTCCCTCTCTGGTTTTTACTAGAACAGGACAATAATCTCCACCTTTTACAAAAGAAGAAGCATAATAGGTAGCCACCCCAGGCACAATTGCATCTGGCTTAGTTACATAAGGAATCGCTCTTCTTACAGGGGTATCACAGGCAGCCGCCACCGTCGCAGCCCCTACACTGAAACCTAAATACTTTAAGAAATCTCTACGATTGGATTCCAAGGATTTATCTTCCTTTACATTTTCAGTAGCAGGGTCCTGCTTGAATTCCTTTTCAGCTTCCACTGCAAAAGCAGGATCATTATTTAAATCTTCCGTACCTACCCAAATCCCCAATTGTTTATTTTTCATTCAATATTAATTTTGAATTTTAAATTTTGAATTTTGAATGGTATGCTTCATTCAAAATTCATCATTCAACATTCATAATTGTATTTAATAGTGGCATTTTTGACATTCTAACCCGCCTATATCTTCTACCGTTACCTTGTCTCTTACGCCATCTTTTATTTCTTGATGATATTTTTCGTATGATTCGTAATAGGGATTATCGGAAAACTTCACTTCCGTTTCTCTATGACAATTAATACACCAGCCCATAGAAAGGGGTGCATATTGTCCCACTACTTCCATCTCTTCTACCTTACCATGACAAGTTTGACATTCTACTTGACCGACAGAAACGTGCTGTGCATGGTTGAAATAAGCATGGTCAGGTAAGTTATGGATACGTACCCACCCAATCGGACCTTGCACCGTTTTCTTTTGCTCATTCGTTAAAGAGGAAACGATGTCCTTCCATTGCTTTTCCCCTTCTCTTTCCGCTGCTTCCACTAGTTTCACACCTGCAAACCTTGCTTTTGCAGCATCACTTTGTACAAACTGATCTACAATCCATTTTTTATAAATCTTCTCTACCTCCTCTTGTGGCAACTCTTCGTAATTTTCGATGTACTTATCTGTAGCAGGGTTGTAACCAATAGAAGCAAATATTTTGGTTAACTCTGATGTTCCATAAGTAGAACCTACCTCAATCGCTTTGTGGCAGTTCATACAAGTATTCGCCGCAGGAATAACAGAATGCTTAGATCGTCTAGCACCATCATGGCAATATTGACAATCTATTTTTTGAAGTCCTGCATGTGTCTTATGTGAAAATTTAATAGGTTGGTCGGGTGTATATCCTTGCTGACGCCCCAAATCAATGGCGTTATTAACGGTCGTATATCCTCCCGCAACGATCAAGGCAAATAAAGCAAAACCAATCACCCCTTTACTGGTGATAATATCCATTAAGGATTTTGTGGTGGCGGTAGCTGCCTTTCCTTCTTTTACTGCTGCAAGAGAATTGAGATTAGTAATGATCCTTGCTAAAACAATGGCTAGTAAACCCAAGATACCAGCTAGAACGGCATACAATAAGGAGTTATCACTTTCCTCTGCAGCTATTCCCACCGTTTGACCTCCTCCAGGACCTTCATCTACTTTGGTATATACATCATCCACATATGCAAGGATATTATCAATCTGTCCATCCGTAAGCGTAGGGAAATTCTGCATAACACTCTTGTACTCATTCCATAGCTCCACTGCTCGAGGGTGTCCTGTTTCAATTAGCGCTTGAGAGGCTCGCACCCAAGAATACAAATCCTCTCTTGGGTAATCCGCCCAACGCTCCTCTACTCCACCTAAAGCAGGACCTGTAGAAGCCGTCTTCATATTCTTATTGTGGCACTGACCACAATTTGCTCTAAACAGATCTTTACCTTCTGCTATATTGGGTTGTGCGGATAGGAAAGTAGCACTTGTGAGAAAAGCTAGCAGTAGCAAGAAATTTCTAAAAAGATGATGCCGAAATATCATTGGAAATGATGTTTAAAATTGAATCGGGCGAAACCAAAATCTATCCCTCTTTACCAAATTGAGAAAAGTTAAGAAATGGTTAATTTTTTAACTTTTTTCAAATTTTTGCGCAAAGATAAAATTCACCCATCTTACGGACAATACATCTTATATATAGCAGTTTATTTAGAAAAATTCTAAATAATTTTTTTTACTAATTTAAAAAAATCACTAACAAACACTTATTTTGTAAAAATAAATAAATATGAAATTTACATCTTAATAATATTATATTTTCCAAATATTATTACGAATCCATTTATTCCTCCTAAGCTAGAACGGAGCGGTAAGGTTAGAAATCTCAAAGTCAAGGAGCGGCTCTGGTTTTAATCTTTTGTTTAGGAATGTCTAAAACTTTTCAATAAAAGCGAACTAAACTGGATTTAACACCGTTGAATAAGTGTAGTTACTCAGGTAGGAGAGGATAAATATCTTTGGTCCAAACACCAACAATAATTTTCTCAAATCGAGCATTCTATAAAAAAATAATATACTTTTGTGTCCGCTTTGGAGAAATATTTGCAGTTCTTTCTGAAGTGAATTAAAGTTTTCAGAATGGTTGGGTGGCCGAGCGGTTAGGCAGAGGTCTGCAAAACCTCGTACGGCGGTTCGAATCCGCTCCCAACCTCCACAAATTAGTAAAGCCCTTTGCAATGTCATTTTTGCAAAGGGCTTTTTTCGTGGCTTAGGCATAAAAAAAAGCCTTGCACTCAATCGAGTACAAGGCTTTTTTATTGCTTACTCAGACAAGAACGTCTAAGCTACTATTAGCTTGTTAGTAACTAATACCTAAAGCTTTCATAGTCTCTGTATCCATTTGACCTACAGGAAGACCATTATCTTTTTGGAATTTAGTTAAAGCCGCTTTAGTTCTAGTACCCATTTGATTATCAATTGGACCTGGATCATAGCCTCTTGCTTTTAAAGCCGCTTGTACTTGCTGAACAACAGCAGTAGTAACTTGGTAGTTACAAAGAACTTCTCTCCACTCAGTGAAACCTCCTTTCTTCACTAAGTTACGCTTAGTAACTGTAGTGTATTCCGCAGGTACTTCAATAGTACGAGTAGATGCAGGAGTTTTCAATACTTGCTTAGTTTCCGTGCTGTACTGCGCAGGAATTGGCTCCTCATTAGTAGAAGCAGGAGTCTTCACCTCTTGTCTTGAAACTGTTTGGTATTGAGCAGGAATTTCCTGTGTAGCATAACCAGCAGGAGTTTTTACAACTCTCTTAGTTACTGTTTTATATACTGCAGGAATAACTTCCTCCGTAAAAGTAGCAGGCGTTTTTACAACTTGCTTAGTAACTGTTTGGTACTGTGCAGGAATAACTTCCTCTCTAGTACTAGCAGGAGTTTTTACAACTTGCCTAGTAACCGTTTGGTACTGTGCAGGAATCATTTCCTCTCTAGTAGTAGCAGGAGTTTTTAATACTTGCTTAGAAACTGTTTTGTACTCAGCAGGAATTTCAACTTCTTGCGTAGAAGCAGGAGTTTTCAATACTCTTTTTGTACGAGTACCATATTGTGCAGGAACATCAATAGTTTTCACACAATCCTCACCATTATCTGTATAACCAGCAGCACATCCTTGTCTTACACGCTTAGTTACTGTTCTGTACTCAGCAGGAACTTCTACCAAACACCATACTAAACAATCATTTGGATCAGCAGATAAACAGTTTCTATCCGCTTTTCTCTTAACCCATTTAGTAGTAGCTGGTTTTACTTCCATTTGCTCAGTTACGGTCTCGTACTGTGCAGGAATCTTCTCGATTCTAGTAGAAGCTTCTTTTACCAATACTTGCTCTGTTACCGTCTCATACTCAGCAGGTACAGGAACAATTCGCTTAGAAGCTGCCTTAGCTAATACTTGCTCTGTAACTGTCTCATATACAGCAGGTACAGGAATTATTCGCTTAGACTCTGCTTGCATCAACATTTGCTCTGTAACTGTCTCATATACAGCAGGTACAGGGATCAATCTTTTTGATTCTTCTTGAACGAGCACTTGTTCAGAAACCGTTTCAAACTCGGCTGGAGTTGGAGTTAAAACAGTAGAAGCTTCTTTTGACATCATTTGCTCCGTTACTGTTTCGTACGCCGCTGGTATAGGGATCAACCTGCTAGCAGCAGCAGCAGTTTCAACTTGCTCAGAAACAGTCTCATAAGTTGCAGGAACAATCTCTACTCTTGTAGAAGCAGCTTTTGTTTGAACTTGTTCAGTTACTGTTTCATATTCATCAGAAATCAAGCATTTAGCATAACACTTACCTGGCTCCTTAGCAATAGGGTCATCAGTTGGTTGTGCCGATAATGTAACTACCCCTAGCAAGAAGAACATAGATAGTAAAAATCCTAGTTTTTTCATGATTAAAATGCCAGTTTTGATTTAAATTAAATGAATAATAACTCCCTAGAAAGGGTAGCTTTTCTTGATCCCGTTATTCACACTCAAAAGATCAAGAAAAGCAATAGTAGTCCCTTACTAAGTAATTACAAATTAAATAAAATAATAAGCGATATTTAACAATATGTTTATATTAAAAAACTTATTCACGATTTTGTGTCAAAAATAGGATATATTTTTGGGATAACATAAATAATGCTTGGTAATTAACTCCGCCTTTATCCCGAAGTCACTGATTTCTGACATTGGTAGTATTTCTCCGCTTTTGAATAGAATTTTTATTTCCTCTTTAGATGTGTTATAAGCACTGTTTGTCTCTGTTCCGCTAATGATGAGATTATCGACCTGCGTTTTACTTATGGGAAATTGTTCTAATAATCTCTGACGTAAAGATTCAAGATAGTCACGCCCAAAAGGCTCTGAACTTAGCTCTATTCTAAACAACTTTCTATTAATGAGGGACTTTGACAAAAATGAAAGAAAAGGATCATCCAAAGCAGAAAAAGTTTTAAGGGCTGCAAATATATCATAATCATCTAAGCTCGCAAAATTATTTAGTAATTCACTGGTATTCTTCCGTTTTGCGTCCTTTGTAAAAGAATTGGAAAGACAATACTGGAGGCCAGAAGATACTTCTAAAGACCAGCCCTTTTTCGTTAGTTCTTTCGCACGTTGCAGCACTCTTACCAACATTTGTTCTGCTGAAACCACTGTTTTATGCAGATAAACTTGCCAATACATTAAGCGTCTAGCCACTAAAAATTTTTCAATTGAATAGATTCCTTTCTCCTCTACCACTAATTCATCGTCTTTTACCGCCAACATTTTTAATATTCTATCATACCCGACTACCCCTTCATATACCCCCGTAAAAAAACTATCCCTCGTTAGATAATCTAATCGGTCCATATCCAATTGCCCAGAAATTAACTGGTATAAAAACCGCTTAGGGTATTCATTCTTGAATATGGAAAGTGCCACTTCCAATGCGCCTTTCATTTCCTTATTCAAAGCCTCCATAAACAAAATGGATAATTCTTCATGATGTACTTCCACCAAGGTATGCTCTAATACATGGGAGAAAGGACCATGCCCTACATCATGAAGTAAAATAGCAATGGATACACCGATCGCTTCCTCCTCGGTTATTTCTACTCCTTTGACTCGAAGCGTTTCCACCGCTTGGGTAACCAAGTGCAATGCTCCTAGAGCATGATGAAAACGGGTATGTAATGCACCAGGATATACATAGTCTGTCAGACCTAATTGTTTTATCCTTCTAAGTCTCTGAAAATAAGGATGTTCAATTAAATCAAATAATATATCATAAGGGATAGTGATAAAGCCATATACTGGGTCATTAAATATTTTCTTCTTATTCATTTTTTCTATTGTTCCATTGTTTCATTGTCCTATTGTTTCATTGTCCTATTGTTTCATTGTCCTATTGTTCCATTGTCCTATTGTTCCATTGTCCTATTGTTCCATTGTCCTATTGTTCCATTGTCCTATTGTTCCATTGTCCTATTGTTCCATTGTCCTATTGTTC
>CALJIQ010000022.1 GCA_937973995.1 uncultured Saprospiraceae bacterium | reverse complement strand
CGAACATACGTATGAATGTTATGCACATTTTCTACCTTATCCGCCAAAGCTCTCGCCTCATTATAATCCGTGAAAGAGGCGACACAAACAGCGTTGGTAGCCGTTGCGGAACCATGCATAATATACGCTTGGTCAAACCCTAATGCTTGTATGCGAGATAGACGATTAATCGCATTGTCTTTTACAGAAAAGGTACCTGCAATCACATAGTACGTACCACCGCTTGGAAGTGGATTGGAAGAAGAAGAACTTCCTCCGCCAGAAGAACTATAGGACGGTGCCCTATCGATCACTTCAGGGGGATTATTGACATACTCTACTTCCACTTCATTTCCTAGTACTCGTACTTCTGTCCGTCTATTATATTGGTGTTCTGTTTCTGAACAGGCTACACCATCTGCACATTGATTCAATAGTTGACTTTCTCCGTAACCTACGGGGTTGAGTCTGCTTGGGTCTATACCTTGCTCTACTAAGTATGCAACTACTTTATCTGCTCGTCTTTGAGAGAGTTGGTTATTATAATCAGAAGTACCTCTAGCATCTGTATGAGACGCTAATTCTACTCTGATATTTTGATATTTCTGTAAAATGGAAGCCAATGTATTCAGTTCATCCACTGCATCTGGACGAATAGAGGCATCATTAAAATTGTAGTAAATCTTAGCTAATCGAATAACGGTCCCTGGATTAATAGGGCCCCCTCCTGCAAATGGACCTCCACTTCCACTGCCCGGTAAGCTAACTGTTGCGGACATCGGCGAACCTCCATTACAGTTGACGTCTGTCGTAATATAAGTCGTGGCTGCTACGCCATTTTTACTGGCATTGATAGCGAATCGTTTACCACAAGGAATACAAACATCAAACGCCCCACTCGCATTAGCCGTAACCGTCTCTACGGATGCACCGTTGTCTTCTGTTATCCTGACCGTTGCGCCAGGAACTGCATCGCCAGAATCATAAACAACATATCCTTTTACGGTCGTACAATTATTTGCACGATCTAGCAATACCATATATTCCTCTCTACCATCCGCCATAGATACAATAATCTGTTTAGGCTGGTAACCCTCTTTTGCAATATTTACTAAATAATTTCCATCTCCTAATTTCAACACGAATGCGCCTTCCGTATCTGTCAAGCCACCTACGGTGCCCGACTCTGTGGAAAGGGTGACTACTTCTCCATTTTCTGTTGAAATTAACTGGATAATATTTCCATTTTGATCGGTGATAATCTCTGTGTTCGTCAATGCCTCTAAATCAACATAATCTATCTTCGAGCCATCTAACTCTGCGCCAGTCGTTCGATCCGCCACAAAAATCATTACTCTATTATCACCAAACCCTTTTAACTCACTACCATTGGTATTTAGTGGGCTGCCATCTGCAATAGCGTTCGTTCCATCTGGATCAGGGTCTTCAAAAATATCTTCTCCAAGCGGCACATCAATAAAGAAACTATAAATATCATCTTGTCCATTCCCACCGTCACGATCAGAAGAGAAATAGCCATTTCTTTTATCTCGATCTATAATAAAGCCCAGATCATCGCTAACGGAATTGAATCTAGGCCCTAAATTGACAGGTCTGCCAAAAGTTCCATCTGTTTCATTGGCAAAGAAAATATCTAAGCCTCCCATAGAATTATGCCCATAGGAAGAAAAAAACAAGGTACCGTCTGCATGTATATAAGGAAAAATCTCATGTCCAGAAGTATTAATAGTAGGACCAAGATTAACTGGCTCGCCCCAAGAGGAGCCATTTTTCATCACTTTCCACAAATCCATTCCACCAAAACCACCTGGTCGATTAGAAGCAAAATACAGCACATTATCATCTACATTGATGGATGGGTGGGCATAGTCATGATCTTTATCATTAAAAGAAAGTTTCTTGACATTACCCCATTTACTTCCCGTCTGAGCGGCAGAAAATATTTGCAGTTTAATTATGTCATCACTCGCCTTAATCGCTTTCCCATCCTCATAATTATCTCTGGTAAAAAATATCCGATCATTCACTTTATTAAAGGTCAATGGTCCTTCGTGAAATTTGGTGGTCAGCTCTTCTGCAAAGATTTTTGATTCTTCTAACTTGCCATCCTCATCCCGTTTCGCTCGGAAAATGGACATGGTATTCTTATTGATTCTCAAATCCAATAAACCTCCTCCGTCCACTTTGGTATCAGAGATATAGATAATGCCATTTTCATAAAATGCGGGACTATATTCCAAAGAATTGGAATTGATCTTCCGTTCATTTTCTAGCGTCACCTTAATATCGGGACTGAGTGCATTTTGTGCCTTCAAACCGCTTATTCCTACTAAGAGGAGTACTAGCCAAAATAAGTTCGTTCTCTTTTTCATCAGGATATTCCTTTATAATCTGTAGCCTCTATCCATGCTGCTCATGGTTAATTATTGTTGTCTAAGATAGTAATTTTTTTTCTATTGTTCTATTGTCTCATTGTTCTATTGTCTCATTGTTCTATTGTCTCATTGTTCTATTGTCTCATTGTTAGTGGTTAGATAGAAT
>CALJIQ010000021.1 GCA_937973995.1 uncultured Saprospiraceae bacterium | reverse complement strand
CGTCAGGCTAAGAGATTAAAGAGCGGATAAGTCGTCAGGAGACGACTATGATAGGCATTCCAAGTCTGGAGACTTGGAATATCGGGCAAGATAATGCGATCTATCAAGTCTCCAGACTTGATAGGCTTATCCGAGTCGTCTTCTGACGACAACATTCCGTTTAGCCTGACGGCTATGGGCAGCGCCTCAGTTGCCCCTTTAGAATCCCTTGTGCGAATCAGATTGGCTCGATGCCAATCTGATTCGCAGATTGTGTCGTTTCACGTGATCTACCAAAGAATCAAATAATAGTGATGTTGAGGTAATATGCCCTAATTGCACCTAATTAGCAAACCCGTTCACCCGCAACTCGCAACCCGACCACTAAAAAATAGAGCATGAATACAACCTTAAATGGTATTGACATTCAACTAGACCCGATTGAAGATGCGATAACCGCCATCAAAAATGGAAAAGTAATCATTGTAGTAGATGATGAGAATCGGGAGAATGAAGGAGATTTTATCTGTGCAGCAGAGTGCATTACGCCAGAAATTATCAATTTCATGGCTACACATGGTCGTGGACTCATTTGTACGCCTATTGAAGAAGAGCGTGCTAAGGAGTTAGAACTAGACATGATGGTTTCCAGTAATACGGCCTTGCATGAAACTGCCTTTACGGTATCTATTGACTTGATTGGACAAGGTTGTACAACAGGGATTTCTGCCTATGATCGAGCCACCGGCATTAAGGCTTTGGTAGACGCAAAGACCAAACCAGGTGATTTTGCGAGACCTGGACATATTTTCCCATTGAAAGCTAAAGCGGGAGGAGTATTAAGACGTTTAGGACATACGGAGGCAGCAGTTGATTTATCCAGAATGGCGGGATTTTATCCAGCAGGAGTATTGGTCGAAATACTCAACGAAGATGGGACAATGGCGAGACTTCCTCAGCTTTGTCAGATTGCTAAAAAGCACGATTTAAAAATCGTTTCTATAGATGATTTGGTTGCTTATCGAATGGAGAAAGAACGGATTGTAGAACGAATGAATGCCACTACGATAGATACCCGATATGGTCCATTGGAGTTTGTGACATTTAAGCAAAAAACAACAGGTGATGTTCACCTAGCCATTACCAAGGGAACTTGGAAAGAAGAGGAAGCAGTATTGGTCCGGGTTCATTCTGTTGATAGAATGACAGAAATGTATAACCTAGCGCTTTCCAAAGAACCACCTATTCTGGAATCAGTGCTACAACGGATTGCAAAGGAGGGAAAAGGGGCGTTGATTTTAATGCGTCATTCTGAGAAAGAAAAGGATGTACTTAGTTTAGTTAGAAGTCTGAGTCAACCACCTACCGAAAAAGAAAAGGAACGCCAACGACATAATATGACTCGTAAAGATTATGGTACGGGTGCGCAGATATTGAGAGCATTGGGCATTTCCAAATTACGCTTAATGACAAATAGTCCCTTTAGAAAAATTGGCTTAGGTGGCTATGGATTGGAGGTAGTGGAGAATGTGCCTTTGTAATTCTTTGACGGTGGACGGTAGAGCTGTTAAGTTCTATTTTGTCCAGTGGTGCTGGTTAGGATTTTTAATCCGATACCTGTATTTTTTCTTGCCTCTGGCAAGTATTTCTATTCAAAACACTCGCCAGAGGCGAGCCAATAGAGGTTTCGGACTTCAAGTCCTCACCAGCAACTTTAGAACTTAACAGATTTGCGGTAGACGGATTTCAGCAGATGAAAGTATTGTTTTCAAGTAAGTAGAACTATGCAATTAAAAGAAAAAATAAAAGAACTCTCTCAAGAATACCACGAGGAAATCATTCACATCCGAAGGCATTTGCACCAACATCCAGAGTTATCCTTTCAAGAAGTAAAAACGGGAAAATTTATTGCCAAAAAGTTAAAAGCTTTTGGGATACCGCATCAACATGGTATTGCAGATAATGGCGTCGTAGGGATCATAAAAGGTAGAAAGCCCAATAAAAAAGTAATCGCACTCAGAGGGGATATAGATGCACTGCCGATAGAAGAAGCCAATGAGGTTCCTTACAAATCCAAAAATAAAGGCGTCATGCATGCCTGTGGGCATGATGTCCATACCTCTTCCTTGCTAGGTACGGCTAAAATATTAAACGAGCTTAAAGATCAATTCGAAGGAACGATAAAGCTCATCTTTCAACCAGGGGAGGAAAAATTGCCAGGTGGAGCCTCTATTATGATAAAAGAAGGAGTACTGAAAAACCCCAAACCCGTCAGTATTTTTGGGCAGCACGTACATCCCCCATTAGAAGCTGGAACGATTGGCATCAAAGGAGGCAAATACATGGCTTCTACTGATGAAATATATATGGCGGTGACCGGAAAAGGAGGGCATGGTGCCTTGCCGCAAAATTGTATTGACCCTATTTTAATTACCTCTAATCTGATCGTTTCTCTTCAACAATTGGTCAGCCGACATGCCAACCCTACTATCCCAACTGTACTAACCTTTGGAAAAATCAATTCCACTGGAGGTGCCACAAATGTCATTCCCAATGAGGTAAAAGTCCAAGGCACCTTCCGAACAATGGATGAAAAATGGCGAAAAGCTGCGCATAAGAAAATGAAAAAAATGGCGGAAGGAATTGCCAAAGCAATGGGCGGACAATGCGAATTTAATATAGTGCGTGGCTATCCCTACTTAGTCAACAATGAAGCCCTTACCCAACGCACGAAGCAACGGGCCATTGAGTATCTTGGAAAATCCAAAGTCATAGACTTACCCATACGAATGACCGCAGAAGACTTTGCCTATTTTTCTCAAGCTATGCCTGCTTGTTTTTATCGTCTAGGAACCGGAAATAAGAAACGGGGGATTACTTCTAATATTCATACGAATACCTTTGATGTGGATGAAAGTGCTTTGGAATTAAGCACTGGGTTGATGGCTTGGTTTGCGGTGAATGAATTGAATGTCTAATGTCTAATAATCTATTCCTTCTTTAGCCATTTCTCAAATTCAGACAAAGATTTACTGTTCAAACAATGGCTCTTTTCTAAATACCCCTTTCGGGCAGCCAATACGCCAAAATGAAGATCTTGTATCCCTTCTTTAGAATGTGCATCCGGATTAATAGCAATACTCACTCCTTTTTCAATGGCATAAGGAATCCATTGATAATCCAAATCTAATCGGTAAGGATTGGCGTTTAATTCAATAGCGACTCCATTAGCAGCACAGGCATCTATCACTTTTTGATAATCAATTGGATAGCCCTTTCTGGATAATAATAAGCGACCCGTTGGATGACCCAAAATGGTCGTATATGGATTTTCAATCGCTTTGATTAAACGAGTAGTGGCTTTTTGTTCATCCATTTTTAGATTAGAATGAACGGAGGCAATAATGAAATCAAACTGCTTTAAAATATCCTTCTCATAATCTAAGGACCCATCCGATAATATATCAGACTCGATTCCTTTAAAAATTTTGAAGCCGTCTTTAAAAGATGCATTGAGTTGATTGATTTCTTCCCATTGTGCTTGGAGACGATCTACCTTTAAGCCATTGGCATAAAAGGCAGACTTGGAATGGTCCGTAATACCGAGGTATTCATAGCCTAGTCGTTGGCATTCGGTGGCCATATCCTTCAAGGAAGCAATGCCGTCACTATAAGTACTGTGCGCATGTAGCACGCCTTTAATATCCGATTTTTCGATTAAGGTGGGCAGCTCATTTTTGGTGGCTAAAGTCAAGCTGTACGCATCTTCTCTTAACTCAGGAAGGATTTCAGGGAGCTTGGCTTTTTTGAAAATTTCAGCTTCCGTAGCGATCCCTTTAAAAGAAGTATTGGGTTGCTGTGCGATAAAAGCATCTCTGAAAGTAGTAGTAGCAGTGGTTAGAAATAATTTTGACCCATATTCTTCTGGACTGCAATGGTACAGGATGACCGGGGTTTCCTGCTTGGAGTGGGCAATGTAATGACCCTTGTCTTCTTGTTGCAATACCAATATCTCCTCTTTAAAAATCGAATCAATAGAAGTAGGCAATGCAACTAGTATTTCTATTGCAGAAAGAGTAGGGGCTAACCTTCGTATGGCACCTGTTAGATGTACTTTTGCATCGGGTAGTTTTTCTTTAATGTAGGTTAATAATTGCTGTGCCTCTTGTTCTAAGCTAGCGTAATGAAATTGGTGTTTACTTTTTTGGAAATATTCTAATTTTTGAATCAAGTCTTCTTGGGTCTTTTTCCCAAAGCCTTTTAATTCGATGAGGCGATTTTCATTACAAGCATAGAGTAATTCCCCAACACTTTCTGATCCTAATTTTGTCCAGACCTCATATACCTTCTTCGGACCAAAGCCTTTAATTTTTAGCATTTCTTGAACGCCAAGTGGTGTCTTGTCCTGATATTTTTTGAGCGTTTCTAAAGTACCTGTGTCTATATATTCTCTAATCTTAGCACTGATGGCCTTCCCTACCCCTTTGATACCTGAAAGGTCCTCTTCGCTCATATCTGTCAATGGCTGATCTAATTTTCGCAGAGTTAGGTAAGCATTCGCATAAGAACGAATTTTAAATTTATTCTCTTGGTGTAGCTCCATTATTTTAGCCAAATCATTAAATACAGTGGCTATCTCTTTGTTGGTCATAGTATTGAGTTGCGGGGTTGCGGGTGAACGAGTTGTAAGCGAAACTCGTTCATTCGCAACTCGTCAACCCGACCACCCGTCTATTCAAAAATACTGAATAGGGTTTTTCCGTAGTTTCGGACCTCTCTAAATCGTTTATGGTTTTCAAAGGTATGATTGGGATTGTGTTCTAGCACGAACCAGCCTCCTTCTTTTAACAAATCATGTTCAAAAATTTTATCAGGGATGGTGGTTAAGGTAGGTAAAGGGTAGGGTGGTCCTGCAAATATATAATTGTATTGATGCGTATCTCTTTCCATAAATTTGAAGACATCCGCTCTTACAATTTTTATATGGTCCTCTATTTCTAATGTGGTGGCGGTCTTTTTTACAAAGGCTACACATCCTCCAAATTTATCCACGTAGGTGACATCTTTACAACCCCTTGAAATAAATTCATAGCTATGATTACCCGTGCCCCCAAATAAATCTAATACCTTTAAATCTTCAAAGTCAAAGTAATTATTTAAAATATTAAATAAGCCTTCTTTCGCGAAATCAGTTGTAGGGCGGGTCGGCCAATTTTTGGCGGGCGGGAAAAATTTTCTGCCTTTGAAGGTGCCTCCTATTATTCTCATGTGAGTTGGCTTTGTGGCTTTGTGGCAGTATGGCGTTGTGGTAGGACTAACCATACTACCAAAACGCCATACTACCACAAAGTCTATTCTTTTTCAAATTGTAGAGAAACGGAATTAATACAATATCGCAAGCCCGTAGGTTTGGGACCATCATCAAATACATGTCCTAAATGACCATTACATCTCGCACAGTGAACTTCTACTCGGCGCATGCCATAGCTATTATCCACTTCTTCTGCTACATGTGCCTCTTCTAAAGGAATATAAAAACTCGGCCACCCTGTACCTGATTTAAACTTCGTTTCCGAACTAAATAAAGGCAATTGACATCCCTTACAGACATAGGTTCCTTTTTCTTTGTTGTCCCAATAGTCTCCTGTGAAAGCTCTTTCTGTCCCTTGTTGGCGCAAGACATAAAATTCTTGCTCCGACAATTGAGACTTCCATTCTTCTTCTGATTTCTTGACTTTTTTCAATGTATCTCCTTTGGAGGTGATCAGTTCTTTTGTTGTGTCACTTGTTTTTTGGCTGACAGCTTTTGCTTGATTGCAAGCATAAGCTATACTCACTACAATAAGTAATGCAAAAAGAGATAAGAAATTGATATTTGTCATGGTTGATGTTTTTGAACTTACCGATAAACAATATTTTTAACATTATTGCCCTCATCACATTCCCATAATTTTTGGTAATCATCTACCGAAATAATGAGATAAGGCATGTGTCTAGTTTTCTTTTTTATATCGATTCGAAATGCCCCTGCATAGGTTTCCGATGGTTGCAAAATACCTGCTTCTCCTTCTAAGCCACTCTCAATATAAGCACCTCCTATAATCAAATCACCTCGTGAAAGGTTTTCCGTTCCGGAGGCATATGCTCTGATGGCTATATTATCTTCCAATTCTTTAGTTTCGCCATACATTGGGGCAGGACCTTTTCCTATATTAACGATTTTAAAACTGATTTCTGCGTATTTCTTAGTCCGTTTGGAGACGTAGAAAGTATCTATTTGTAAATCGGGACAGTACTCTTGGAAATTTCCTCCTTTAGTTGCTAAGAGTTCCTCTGTTTCAGTTGATGGAGTATCGGTGGTGGTAGACAGGGAGGTAGAAAAAGTAGAAAACAATTGCCCTGGTTCTAAAATAATGGACTGATTTAAAATAGCCTGTTTAATTTGAGAAGCGGACAGCGTCAAGCCATTTTCTTCTAGGGTATGATCAAAGTTGACTACAATGGAATAACTCGATTGTAACGGCAGTACTATCTTATATTTACCTGTATTGATAAGGGTTCCTTTTATGGTCGTTGCCCCTGCTTTATTATCACTTTTCTCTAAGTTTACCAATGCTACCCTATATCCACTATATATATCCGTTATTTGGTTGGTATTTACCTCCTTTGACGCTTCCTTTTGGAGGAGCGGAGTAGTAATTTTACTACAGCTTACTATTGCCCCAAGGCACACCATCAAGCAGAATGCATAAATCTGTTTTATCATAGTAACTATTTACGCAAAAATAGTACAAAAAGCGACGGCTCTTAGTGTAAAATATACACTTTTTGCTAACTGAAGGAAAAAAAGCAATCTTTCATTTGGCTACTTCCACTTTTCTTTCCATTTTTAGGCGCTTTATTATCGAGAAAATTCTCATTTCAAACCACATAAGAACACATAAGTTCATTCACATAAGTTCACATTAGAAGTTTACTAAATCTTTTTTGTGAACCACTGTGTAACAACTAATGTGAACTAATGTGGTTCAAAATATAAACGAAAAATCAATCAATGAACGGATTAGAAACGTTAGACTGGATCGTACTAGGCGGTTACTTTGCCGTTTTATTTGGAGTCGCCATTTGGGTGATTTTACAAAAACAGGAAGATACAGAAGACTATTTTTTGGCAGGTAAAGAAGCGGGCTGGTTTATTATTGGCGCTTCTATATTTGCTTCTAATATAGGCTCAGAACATGTAGTGGGACTAGCAGGAACGGGAGCAGAATCGGGGATGCCAATGGCACATTATGAGTTGCATGCTTGGATTGTTTTGCTACTTGGCTGGTTATTCTTACCCTTTTATATGCGAAGTGGGGTATTCACCATGCCCGAATTTTTAGAAAAACGATTTGATAGTCGCTCTCGTTGGTTTTTATCGCTCTTCTCTATTTTAGGATATGTGCTAACAAAGGTGTCCGTTACCATATACGCAGGGGGGGTTGTTGTTTCCCAATTGCTGGGTATTCCCTTTATATATGGCGCTTTAGGAACCGTTATTATCACTGGGATATATACCGTCTTGGGAGGGATGCGAGCTGTTCTTTATACGGAAGCTTTCCAAACGGTTATTTTAATTCTAGGTTCCTTATTTTTAACCTATAAGGGCTTTGAAGCAATTGGTAGTTGGGAGGAGCTAAGAGCTACCGTAGGAACGGAGCATTTCAATATGTGGCGTCCTGCGTCCGATCCAGATTACCCTTGGACGGGTTTATTATTTGGAGGAACCATTGTGGGGATTTGGTATTGGTGTACCGACCAATATATCGTTCAGCGGACCCTCTCAGCGCATAATATTGAAATAGGAAGACGAGGAGCCATCTTTGGAGCTTATTTAAAACTATTACCGATTTTCATTTTCTTAATTCCTGGTATCATCGCTTTTGCCTTGAAACAAAAAGGAATAATTACTTATGAAAAGAGTGATCAGGTATTTCCTGTAATGGTACAAACGCTTTTGCCTACGGGGATTAAAGGACTAGTGGCGGGTGGATTAATGGCAGCTTTGATGAGTTCTTTAGCGAGTGTTTTCAATTCTAGTTCTACTTTATTTACCGTTGACATCTTTAAAAAACTATATCCTGATTCTTCCGAAAAACGCTTGGTGAATATCGGTAGAATGGCGACAGGGATCGTAGTGATTTTAGGAATTATATGGATTCCGATTATGGAACGAATAGGAGGAGGCGTATTATACAATTATTTACAAAGCGTTCAATCTTATATTGCGCCACCAATTACGGCTGTCTTCCTATTGGGTATTCTATGGAAAAGAGTGAATGCGCCCGGGGCAATAGCTACTTTATTTTTTGGTTTACTGGTAGGTACTTTACGGATCATTGCAGAACTGAATAATACGGGTGAACCTGGCTTATGGACGAGCTTTGCTAATATCAATTTCGCCCATATGGCGATTTATATGTTTCTTGCTTGTTGTGTGGTCTGTACGGTGGTTAGTTTATTGACTCCTGCTCCAGATGAGGAAAGTATTAAAGGCTTGACCTTTGGTACGCTCTCTAAAGATCA
>CALJIQ010000020.1 GCA_937973995.1 uncultured Saprospiraceae bacterium | reverse complement strand
GTCAGATAGGACCTGCCTGACTCCTGACTCCTGACTCCTGACTCCTAATTTGTCATGAGTGACCGAAATCTAGATTGGATTACTTTTTCCTTATACATCTGCTTAGTGATAGTGGGCTGGTTGATGATTTTTGCAGTTGGGTATGATGATGGATATGAGGCTGGAATTGGTAATTTTTTCGGTACGGAGGCAGGGAAACAGACGATATGGATTGGGATATCTCTAGTGGCAATGATCTTCATTTTTATTATTGATTGGAAATTTTGGCAAACCTTTTCTACTATTATCTATGTTTTAGCCATGGTACTTTTGGTACTTGTTCTGTTTTTTGGTGTAAAAATCAAGGGACAAGTTTCTTGGTTTCGATTTGGTAGTTTTGCTTTTCAGCCTGCTGAGTTTGCTAAATTTGCGACCTGCCTTGCCTTGAGTAGTTATTTAAGTTCTTATGGTACTAGTTTTAAAATTAATAGACATCGCTTAATTGCTTTAGGACTTATTAGTTTGCCTATTGGGCTAGTGATGCTACAACCTGATGCGGGGTCTGCTTTAGTATTTTCTTCTTTTTTAATTATGCTTTTTCGGGCGGGAATGCCGTCTTCTTATTACTTAATAGGAGGCTTCGTGAGCACCATTCTTTTGCTGTCTTTGATGTATCCTATTCCCAATGTCTTGGTAGGAATGGTTCTCTTATCCGTTATCATTTTTGCAGCCAATACTAAGAAAACCCTCTATCCTATTTTGGGAAGTATCGTATTAGCAGCGGCATCTTACTTTTTAGTTGTAAAGGGATATACCATAGAAGCTTTAATAGCAAGCTTCGTTATTTTAAGCACTTTGGGATACCTGTTATGGAATGATAGAAAACAAAGATTGGTAACCATATTTTATGGTTTTCTTATCGTTGGGACGGTGCTAGCTTATTCTGCTAATTATGCTTTTAATAATTTTTTAAAGTCTCATCAACAAGTAAGAATTGATGCTTGGTTAAATCCAGAAAAACCAGGCTCGAAAGAGTTGTATCAAGTGGTACAATCTAAATATGCAATTGGCTCAGGAGGTATTCAAGGGAAGGGTTTTTTGCAAGGCATGATGACTAAGTTAGATTATGTGCCTGAGCAGGATACCGATTTTATATTTTGTACGATTGGAGAAGAACAAGGATTTTTGGGTAGCATGTCCATCATGCTTCTGTTTTTGATGTTGCTTTTTCGGTTAGTGATAATAGCAGAACGACAGCGATCTAGTTTTTCTCGTTATTATATTTACGGTATTGCGGGTATTATTTTTGTCCATTTTTTTATTAATATTGGGATGACGATGGGCTTGGCTCCCGTTATCGGTATTACCCTACCTTTCGTAAGTCGAGGCGGTTCCTCTCTTTTGATATTTACCCTTATGATTGCACTTGTTTTAAAATTAGATAGTAATCGTTATCATATATAAAATTGGCTTTGCGGCATTATGGCATTGTGGCGTTATGGCAGCCACAATGCCTCAATGCCACAGCGCCATAATGCCATTCCCTTGGAAGCTATATTTCAATTCATTGATCGGTACGACGGCGACCAACAAGAAGTCCTACAGTACCTACATAATTTATTAGTAAGTTTTCCTGACATTGAACCTAAATTGCGGTACAAGATTCCTTTTTATTATCGTAAAAGTTGGATCTGTTATTTAAATCCCATTAAGAAAACAGGGATCGAATTATGCTTTACAAGAGGCAATGAATTATCCAATTCACAAGGACTTTTACAGGCTAAAGACCGTAAACAAATAAGAGGGATTGTCTTTGAAAAAGTAGTGGACATTCCAACGGAGACCCTTATTGAAATATTGCAAGAAGCTTTTTTGTTGGATGAAACAGTTCCCTATCAATCTAAAAACAAGAAAAGAAAATAATTGACTAACTCGCACCTCGCTCACCCAAGCAACCCCTCAAATCCTCGGTATTGAAAGAAAAGAATCGTCAACAAAAGAAAGGCATGGACTAGTTCTGCTAGACTTCTATTAAAAGATAAAAATCGAGCTGTCAATAATAAGGAAAGCGGCACCATAATAATGAGGAAATGCAAGATGGTGACATTGGGTTGTACTAAGAAGGTTAAGCCGCTGACAATCAAGGTCAGGTAAATGATTTGAATATAACTTCTTATTTGGTTGGATTTACTAAAGTCGTAATTATTGAAAAAGGCGAGTAGAAAAAGTAAAACGAGTAAGCCGAGTTTTATTAAAAATACATTCGTTTGCTCATATTGAAAACTCAAAAAACTGAATTGCTGGGCAAAATAAGTTTGCCAAAACTGGGCTAAAGAATCATTCCAAAAGAACCATACACTAACGAATAAAAAAGGAACTAAAAAACCACATAATAACATGAGCCGCTCTTTCCATCTAAAGTTTCTTAATAAGCCAATACCCACAAAAACCAAAATAAAAAACAAAATAAAAGAACTATAAAACAAACTGGCAATCCCAACCCAAAACCCTGCATTAAAAATATGATTGGCGCACTTAGGTCGTTTGTAAGTACTCATTATTTGATCTAGTGCAATGATTAAAAATAAATTGCCAAATAGAATGGAGGATAAAGGAAAGAAATCTTGCACTAGGCTCATCAATAATATATAGGACAATCCTGGAATGAGTGTATTTTCATTAAAGAGGCGATGCTTCATCGCTAAGGTATTGATGAACACTGCTTGCACAAATAAGAATAACACCACCAATATCCCTTCTACATAAGTGTTGTCAGTCAACCAATCTTTGAAAAAAATAGATAGGACGCCATCATTATTTACCTTTGGTTGTACAGGATTTAGAAAATAGGCAAACCGCAATCCTAGTGCATAGAGCAGTAAAAGCAAGTTAAAGGCAAACTGATTGGTACGGAAAAGAGATAGCACTTATTTAGGAGAATTTAGTAATGAGGAAATAATAAAACGCACAACATTACTTAGCGAGAGCAAATTTAAAATTAAAATGGTAGGAACTAAGAAAAATACGGATTTAATAGGCTTGTTATTCAAATAACCGTCTTGTATTGGAGCAAGTACAATAAATCCTAAATTTTTGTTAAGCCTAATAAATATAGTAGCTTATTGTCCAAAAAAAGTGAAATTTTGTTGTTTATCCCAAAACAATTAACTTTTATTTAAATATGAAATACACCTACTTGTTATTGTTGACACTATTTGCTAGTGTCTCTCTCCTTGCCCAAGAAAATCCTGTAAACTGGACATTTTTTGCAGAAAAAATAGGAACGGATGAATATCTAATTACGTATAGTGCAGATGTGCAGCCTGGTTGGTATATTTATTCTCAGAATACAGATCCCGGTGGACCTATTCCAACTGCTTTCTATGTAAACGATGAAGTGGTGGAAGGGGTAAAAGAAGAAGGCAAAAGAAAAGAGGGTATGGATGATTTATTTGGGGTAAATGTGATTAAGTTTAGTGGCTTGGTCTTATTTAGACAAACCCTTAAAGCAAAGGCTGGAACTAATGTGGCAGGTTATTTGGAATTTATGGCTTGTGATAATGAGCAGTGCTTACCGCCGAAAGAAGTGGAGTTTGATATTCTTTTAGAATAGGCGTTATGGTATTGTGGCATCATGGCATTGTGGCGAGAGCAGCCAAAACACCATAATGCCACAATACCACAGAACCTATTCTAGTTTCTTCCCTTTTCAAACAAACTTTTTCCTCTTTCCTAGTTAAGTGTTTGCATTCAGACACTATCCGATGAAACAATACAGTTGATATATGTGATATTATAATTGAAAATGGAGAATGTAAAGCGTTGCTTATATTGTCAAAATCTAATGAATTCTCAATTCTCCATTTTTAATTCTCAATTAAAAAGAGTACCAATGAAATCCCTTACCACTTTAGGAATTATTTTATTACTTACCTTCTCCGCATTTGGGCAAATCCTTACGCCTGTCAAATGGAACATGGACCATAAATCTGTAGGTAATGATGAGTTTGAACTCATCTTTACGGCTACTATAGATGATGGTTGGAAGGTATATTCTCAATATTTGGAAAGCCAAGACGGACCTATTCCTACAAGTTTCACTTTTGAAGAAGGGGATCACTTTGAAAAAGTAGGTAAAACTGAAGAATCTGAAGTGAATAGGAAAGAAGCATTTGAAAAATTCTTCGATATGAATGTAGTCTCCTTCACGAAGACGGGTACTTTTACACAAAAAGTCAAGGTTAAAGATTATTCAAAACCGATTACTGGGTATTTAGAATTTATGTGTTGTGATGCCACTCAGTGTTTGCCTCCGTCCGAAGAAGATTTTGAATTTGCTTTAACTGCAGCTACAGGCGCAGTCGAGCCTGCCAAAGAAAGAGAAACGGAAGTTGTTACGACGGATACGAAAGAGCAACAAGAACCCATTCAGGAAGTAGTAAAAGAACCTACTAAGATTATTAAAGAAACTGCTCCAACGATTGGTACGGTCGTTTTAAATAATAAACAACAAAATACAGTCCCACAAAAAGAAGCCCCTAAAAAAATAATTGAAAAACCTGTCAAAAAAATAGAGCAAACAGCTCCTAAAATTGTACTTAACCAACCCACCACTCCTCCAGCAGATGAAATGGATGAAACATCCGATGAAGTATATGCTAGTGTAGAAAATGAAGGCATGGAGGATAGCGGCATTTTAGATCCAGCAGACTGGACGGTTAAAGCAGAAAAGATAGCAGATCAAGAATACAACCTCACCTTTACTGCTACAATGGATAAAGGTTGGTATATCTACTCTCAACATACACAAGATGGCGGACCTATTCCCACCGCTTTTTATTATAACCAAGCGGATCACTATGAATTAGTAGGAGAAGCAAAAGAAATAGGTAATTTAAAAACGGCACCCGAACCTGCCTTTGGTCCAGATGTGACGGTTACTAAGTTTGTAGGCGGAACAGCAACATTTGTACAGCGAGTAAAGGTAACTGATGCTAACAAACCTATCACGGGAGAGTTAGAATTTATGGCCTGCAATAATGAAACTTGTACGCCTCCTTTGGCGGAACCTTATCAAATTATTCCAGCTAGTCTTACTGCCTCTATCGGTGGAGAAATGGCGGATTTGTCAGCGGGAGGTGGCATAGGCGATAGTGGCCCTAGTATGGACGATGGGAATGCGCTCATTCAGGATTGCGGTAGTCCGCAAGAAGAAGAAAGTAAGGGCTTGTGGAGTATTTTTGGGCTAGGTTTTATTGGTGGATTATTGGCATTGTTAACACCTTGTGTATTTCCGATGATTCCACTAACCGTAAGTTTCTTTACCAAAGGAAGTGAAAATCGAACTAAGGGCTTAACAAATGCTTTCTTGTATGGATTATTTATTTTCTTAGTGTATATCATTCTTAGTATTCCTTTCCATTTAATGGATTCGATTAATCCAGATATATTGAATGAGATTTCTACTAATGTTTGGTTGAATGTTTTCTTCTTTTTGATATTCATGTTTTTTGCCTTTTCTTTCTTTGGATATTATGAATTGACTTTACCTGAAAGTTGGTTGGCTAAATCTAGCTCGGCGGAAGGGGCAGGTGGCATTTTGGGTATTTTCTTTATGGCATTGACTTTAGCATTGGTTTCTTTCTCTTGTACTGGACCTATTTTGGGATCACTATTAGCGGGGGCTTTAACCTCTGATGGTGGAGCGATGCAATTAACTTCCGGAATGGGTGGATTTGGTTTGGCCTTAGCCTTGCCTTTTGGATTATTTGCCTTGTTCCCAAGCATGATGAAAGCGCTACCAAAATCAGGCGGTTGGTTGAATACCGTTAAAGTAACCTTAGGATTTTTAGAAGTGGCAGCAGCCTTTAAATTCTTATCCAACGCAGACTTAGTTTCTCACTGGAATGTTTTAAAAGTGGAGCCTGTTTTATTGATTTGGATAGCGACCTTTATTGGGTTGGGATTATATATGTTTGGTAAGATTAAATTTCCACATGATTCACCGCTTAAAAATTTGGGTCTTGGTAGAATTTTAACAGGGCTTGCCTCTTTTGCCTTCGCAGCGTATATGGCGACAGGCTTGCTTTATGATAAAGATGCTGGTTCATTAAAATCTTTGACTTTACTGAGTGGTTTTGCGCCGCCTGCTTGTTATAGCTTTATGTATCCTTGTGATTGTCCGCAAAATTTAAATTGTTTTAAAGACTATGACCAAGGCATCACTCATGCTAAAAAAGCAAACAAGCCGATCCTATTAGACTTTACGGGCTATGCCTGTGTGAATTGTCGAAAGATGGAAGAGAATGTATGGCCACAAGATAAGGTCTATGACCAATTGAAAGAAAAGTATGTATTGATCTCTTTATACGTTGATGATAAAAAAGAATTGCCTGAATCAGAGCAGGTAGAAGTAGTCAGGGCGAATGGTACGAAACGAAAATTAAGAACCTACGGGCATAAATGGGCACATTTTCAAGCGGCTCGTTTTCAAAGTAATACCCAGCCTTATTATGTCTTGCTGACCCCAGATGGTAAGCAACGATTAAATAATCCGGTAGGCTATATGCCAGAGGTGGATGAATATTCCAATTTCCTAGAATGTGGGTTGAATGCGTTTGATAAATATCAAGGGAAACGGGAAATGATGGGTTTAAAATAACGTCGTAGGGGCAACCCTTGTGGTTGCCCAACTTGTGGTTGCCCAACATAATATTATTTGCCCAATATGCATTAAACCATTCGGTTGAATGTGCATTAAACCATTCGGTTGGTTAAATATTCAATCCAATATTTTGGTTGGATGTTTTGGAATATTGAATTGAATATTCCGAATGAGGGCAACCACAAGGGTTGCCCCTACGCGTTGAACCTATCGTCTTTCCATTTGGCGGGATTATGTTTGATGTAATTGGAAATTCGATGATAGGCCGTTTCATTTCTGATAATGTGTTCCCAATAATTTCGCTGCCACAATTTTTTATTGAATCGTTTCCAATCGTATTGTTTTACGCCTCGTATATATTCTACAGTGGTAATTGATTGCCATGCTCCAACAATATCTCCTAACGATTTTTTCGATGATGTTTCATCCTTAGGGGGGATTCCTTGTGGGTGGGAACTTTCAATTTGATTCACCGTTTTTTCATTTTGGGCAATTGTTCTATTGCGTTGGGCAATTGTTTTGGCATTTTGGGCAATTGTTTTGGCATTTTGGGCAATTGTTTTGGCATTTTGGGCAACCACAAGGGTTGCCCCTACGAGTTCAATGATGGCATGAAAATGATTGGGCATGATGACAAATTCATGCAATTGGATATTGGGAAAACGGGTGGGTAATTGCATCCATTCGGACGCTATCATTTTACCAGCGTCATTTAAATACATTTTTTGCTGACTGATGTACCCGAAAAAATGTTCTTGATTTTTACAACAGATGGTAACGAAATATAATCCTGCTTGTGAATAGTCATATCCTTTTAGGCGGATAGACCTTCGGTTGTGGCGTTTGTTCATTTTTTATGGTTTATCTCATAGATAGTCCCATAAAAGTATGAATAAGTTTAAATCTGTTTCTGTACCTTCACCTGCGTAGTAGTATCCACCCCATTCAATACTTCAATCTGAATACCATCCGATAAACCCACCTCGACCATTCGCTTCTCAAATTCTTGATCGCCTACTTGTACTTCTATATAAGTCGAATCATTTTTGAAAATCACATCTCTTTCTTTGAGGGTAACCACGCTGTCTCTCCGATCTAAAATAATATCACCATTGGCGCTGTAGCCTGCCCGTAGAAATATATCTGTAGTAGGTTGGATGGCAGCACGTACTTCAAATTTCACAGTACCTTCTTCTTCTTTTCCTTGTGGAGAAATGAATTCTAGGTTAGCGTCAAATTTTTCATCTTCTATCGCTCCTACTGTAAGTTCTATCGGCATCCCTTCTTTTAATTTTCCTACATCGGATTCATCTACTTTCCCCTCAAAAATTAAGGACTGCATATCTGCTATTATGGCAATGCTGGTTCCTTCATTAAAATTATTTCTTTCTATCACAGAAGAACCTTCTTCGATTGGGACCTCTAGTACCATTCCATCTAAAGTAGAGACTACGATATTATTAATTTGCTTGGAATTTTTAGAAGCGCCTTCTCGTAATAATTGTAGGTTATTTATCGCCGCATTCATTTCCTGCTTGCGAATATCCACATCGGCTTCAAATTGCTTGAGGGTATTACCTGCTACAATTTCTGCATTATCATAATTGGCTTTGGCAATTTCCATATCTCTTTTAAGACGATTGTAGTCTTGTTCACTAATTACCCCTTGCTCAAATAAACGTACATTTCTTTCCTCTTCTTTTTTGGCATTTTCGTAATTAGACCTAGCACTTTCTACATCTAGTTTTTTGCTGAATACGTCTTTTTGTCTTGTCAATTCTCGCCTTGCTTCCTCATACCGAATCTTGGCAATTTCTACCTGATTCTGGGCATTGTTGATACTTACCTGACTAGGAATCAATTGTATCTTCGCTATTTTTTGCCCCTTTTTAACAAGCTCTCCTGCGTCAATATATAGCTCATCAACGACCCCTGATACTTGTGGTTTTATTTGTACTTCTTGTCTTGGTTTAATCGAACCAGTTGCTACGGTTTTATTGATAATATTAGCAATGCTTGGTTTTTCTACTTCATACACCACAGGGTCTTTTTTGCTTTGTTGGTAGAAGTAATAGCCAAGTCCGATGGATAGAAATCCGAAGATAACAGCTAATGCTATTAGGCAGCCTTTATTCATTATGATAGTTTTTTTCTGATTCTAATTACAACGCAACTCGGAGAGTTGTGTAAACTTATATATACCGCACAACTCGGAGAGTTGCGTTACAATCCACAGTCTATTATTCGTCTTTTAATGCCACCACAGGATTCACATTCGCAGCTTGAATAGCAGGGACTAAGCCCGTCAACGCACCAGCTACCACCAAAACCACCAATGCACCAATCCCTACACTTAAATTAATTTCTGGATTTCTAAACATATCTACCCCAGTGCCAGCGGCCACCTTCATGGCATAGACAATACCAATACTCACGACCAACCCCAGATAACCAGCTACCGTAGTAATGAAAACCGATTCTAATAAAATCATGCTAATAATAGAGCGGGGCGTTGCACCCATTGCTTTGCGAATTCCAATTTCTTTGGTGCGGTCTTTTACGATAATTAGCATAATATTTCCGACACCAATAATGCCGAATAATAAACTCCCAATTCCTACGAACCAAACCATTACTTTGATTCCTGTAAACAGCCCCATGATATTTTGCATATTCTCTTCCATATTATTAGACCAGAATCCTTGTGGGTCGTCGGGATGGATTTTATGTCGTCTCTTTAATAGCGTTTTAATGTTTTCCTCTGCTGCGATGGCACTATATTCATTACCAATCGCACAAACGAACCAGTCGATATGATTCGGAGAATTTCTAATTTGTTGAGCGGTGGTTAAAGGTAGGAAAATGGTCTTTTCGTCATCTTGTCCGTTTTCGCCAGAACGATCTGATTTAATGGTGCCGACCACCAAAAAATCCATTCCTTGTATTTTAATATACGTGCCTAAAGGGTCTTCTTCTTTATCGTACAATTGTTCCTTAACCCGTTTTCCAATAATAGCAATTTTTCGCTTTTTGGCAATGTCCAACTCATTTAGAAAACGACCCGACTCTAATACAATCGCATCTATATGCAACAAATCGGGGGTATCGCCTCGCACATCAAATGCTCCTTTATTTTCTTTATAAGAGATTTCACCTGATGGTACCCAAAGTCTAGGAGAGATATATTTTATCTCTTTTTCCATATTGGATTCAATCGCCCGAATATCTTCTGTAGTCAGTCGTACTCGCCTCCCCGGTTGAAAACCCATATAAGGCATAGTGGTTCTACCTGGCCAAACAAAAATGGAATTTTTAGCCATACCGCCGATCTCTGCAAATACGCCATTCTGAAAACCAGTCCCTGCCCCCATCAAAACGATCAACATAAAAATACCCCAAAATACCCCCAGCGCAGTAAGGAACGTTCGGAGTTTATTTTTCCGAATCGTATTAAATATTTCTTGCCATTTGTCGTAGTCAAACATGATAAATATATTGTTCCATTGACGTATTGTCTCATTGTTCCACTGTACACACTGTGCTTGAAAACAATGGGACAATGAAGCAATAGAGCAATGGAAATCAACTTTTCATTGCTTCCACAGGATTAATCCGAACTGCTTGCAATGCGGGAATAAGCCCAGCTAGCGTTCCACAAGTCACTAAGAATAACAGGGCTAAAATAACACTCAAAAAATCTACTTGTGGATTATAAAAGAAGTCTAACTCTTCCCCTGATTGCTCTAATAAATAATTAACGCCATAGACAATACCGAAGCCCATCAGTAAACCAATATAACCAGCAACGCTCGTTAGAAAAATGGCTTCTTGCATAATCATGCCGATAATGGAACGAGGGGTGGCACCCATTGCTTTGCGAATCCCAATTTCTTTCGTCCTGTCTTTTACTATGATGAGCATAATATTGCTAACCCCTACTACGCCTGCGATAATACTTCCGATACCGACAAACCAGATAAAAAATTTGAAGGCTAAAAATATTTTATTAAAGCGTTCGTATTCCTCGATGCTGTTGTTGATGTAAATAGCTTGGCGATCTGTTGGGCTAATATTATGAATGGCGGCTAATTCCTTGAACACATTATCTCCAATCCTCTGAGATTCTTCTAAGGTGGCATCTCCTACTGTTAGCATCAAACTATGTAGGCGATCTTCTTTATCGAAAGAACGTTGTACGGTCGTAATGGGTAAGAAAATTCTTCGTCTTTCGTATTCATGTCCTTTATCGGTATAGACTCCTACTACTTGGTATTTGGTGTTATTAATATTAATATATTCTCCGACTGTAGGTTGATCTTTTCCAAATAATTCCTCTTGTACTTTTGTGCCCAAAACAGCAACTTTTCTAAATTTCTCAATATCTTGTTCATTGATATATCGTCCTTCCAACATAGTGGAAGTTTCCACTTTTTGATAATCGGGATGCACCCCCCTAACATTAAAAGACAATGCTTTTCCATTGTATTCCGTTAGATAAGAACTAGACACATGATAACGCCCTGATAGCCCATCCACTCCCTCTACTTTTGTTTTAATAGCTTCATAGTCTTTATTATGAAATCGGACATATCTTCCAGCTTTAAAACCTTTATAATTTTGAGTAGTCTGTCCTCCCCATATCCAAATGCTATTAATCGCATCAATTTCAAAATCTCGCTTAAAACTATTTTGCAAGCCATTACCTGCACCTAGCAAAATGACCAGCATAAAAATTCCCCACCATACCGCCAAGGCAGTAGCAGCCGTCCGCAACTTATGTCGCTTTAAAGAGTCAAATATTTCTTGCCATCTATCGTATTGAAACATTTTCTATTAGGAGTCAGGGAACAGGAGTCAGGAGTCAGGGTAGCCATTTCTGACTCCTGACCCCTGACTCCTGTTCCCTAATTATTCAATCAATCCATCCTTCAAGCGAATCACTCGATCCGTCATCGCAGCAATCTCATTTTCGTGAGTAACTACGATTAGGGTAATTCCTTGGTCATGTACATTTTTAAATATATTCATTACCTCTTCGGAAGTAGTGGAGTCTAATGCACCAGTTGGCTCATCTGCTAGAATTACTTTTGGTTGTCCAATTAATGCTCTAGCGATAGCCACTCGCTGTTGCTGTCCACCAGACATTTGAGTCGGTAAGTGTTCTGCCCAATCCTTTAAGCCCACCATGTCCAAATACTCCTCTGCTTTGGCCTGTCGCTCTTTTCTTGGTATTTTTTGATAATACAAGGGAAGGGCTACATTCTCTTTAGCAGATTTGAAAGGTAATAGATTAAAAGATTGGAATACGAAACCAAGAAATTGATTTCGATATTGAGCGGCTTGTGTTTGAGTGAGGTCTTTCATCAGGGTTCCATTCAATTGATAACTCCCTGAATCATATTCATCCAATAAGCCTAGGATATTTAATAAGGTAGATTTCCCAGAACCAGAGGACCCCATAATGGATACAAATTCTCCAGGTTGGATATGTAAATCAATACCCTTTAATACCTCTAAGTTGGTGAATTCTGTCTTATATGCTTTGCGTATAGCTTCTAGCTGGATCATTAACAGTCGGTATTTCGCTTCTAAAGGACAAGGTTTTTTGGAGATGGTTGTCTTAGTAGTGGGACAAAAATAAATGTTCCAATTTTTCGAATATGCAACAAATAACTTGAATAAATAAGGAAGGAGTAAAAAATATGGATAAACCCACTTGTCTATTGGACCAAATCAATAATACTATGAAAAACTGCCTCTATGTCACATAAAGTGTTCTTGAAATGGAGAAGTTTTGAACTTACTCAAGATATTGAAATATTCATCAATTACAAATTACTGACCAACAATAATAAATGAACAAATAAAAATATTGTGATGACAAATGAATTATAATAAAAAACAATATGTTTTGTCACAAAAAATGAAATTGCTTTCTAATTCAAAATGAAATTACTGTGATATTGCAATAGTAGTAGAGAGATAAAATAAGCTAAAAGTATTTCAAATGGGCGGCTAAGCCTCCCAAGTTTTAAACACCGATTTATGTATCCATTTAGTGTTCTAGCATCAAGTGATATCACTTCGGATGCAGGTATAGAAATTGTATTCCGATCATTCGCAAATTTTCATCACGATCTAACACCCAAACATAGAAAGAAAAGCAAACTGATCTTTATTGACAAAGGAGGGTATGCTTTAACAGCCATTCAATGGGCAGAACAGTTGGACATCAAAACCCATGTTCAAGTATTGAATTGGAAAAGAATAGAGGCTATAAATCAAGCCTATGATAATGCTACCTTATTCCTGTTGCCTTCTAGAACTAAAATTGAGGAGATCGTGGTACAAGCCTTTTCTAAAGGGATTCCCGTTTTGAGTTATAAGGAAGAAGAACAGGTGCATTATATTGACCATACATGTGGCACACTTATTGATTATTATTCACAAGAACAAAGTATAGAAGACTTTGCCAATATGATGCGCATGTTATACTTTGATCCTGAAGCTTGTAAAATGTTGAAAAAAGGAGCACTGACTAAACATACCAATCAAATGAATTGGGAATCAACTACGAAAAAAACAACTCCTTCATCCATCGCAAGTTAATCTTTGAAAGTTGGAATATTTTAGAAGATTACCACAAAAGTGAATCTTTTTTAAATCAATATAGTACATACTTTATGTTCTTCTAGATTGCCTTTCTTTCACTATTTTCCATCCAAGTAATATCGGCTTTTACTATAAAGCTACTAAGATAATAGCTCAATTTTTTGAGTACTAAAAGTAAGTTATCATCACTCGATAACTCAAGAAGAAACATTTGTTTACTTTTAGCCTTTTTTGTTTATCTCATTCAAGGTGGGGCATGTAAATGTCCCCCTTATTTTTTTTCTATTAACTCAGGTCATCCTTTTTCCATAATCCAAAAAACCATTTCTTAATTCTTTATTTATCTACCATTCCTCCATACAATAATAATTTCATTTCTTGAGGAGTAATCGGCATTACATTAGAAATCTCCGTCCGCAAATCATATAAAATATTTCCCGCTTTATACATACGAATCACTTTATTCAGATTAAAGGATTTTAATGTAGTTTGTTCAGATCGCAGAAAAACCTTTACAGGTAATAGTGCATCATTAATACCTCTGAATAAATGGATACCTTCTTCACCTTTTAGTATCTCGTATAAGCCAAATCCTTCTACTGCAATTTGTTGTAATTTTTTATTGGTCGTATAAGGCAAATCAAGCAATTTAAAAATAGCCTCATATTGTTCGAGCAATAATTGAATCTCTTCTTTCCCCATATTCGACACAGCTGACTCCAATTGTAAAATTAATTGATCGGATTGCTGGTCTAAAAAGCCATCCACCCCACATTCTAAGAAAAAGACATCTAGGAAATCATTAATGAATTGTGTTTCCACTTTATCAAAAAGCATAGGGGCATAGCGAGCAGCTTCTGTTAAATCTTCGATCGCTTTTTGTTGAAAAAAGTGATCGTGCATAATGGCTTTTTGCTTCCGTTCTGTTCTAGCTGCAAAGACGGATTGGAGTCGTTTAAGCCGTAGCGAATTAATAATAGGACCTTGAAAATACCGATCTCTGAATCCAGCCACCATCAATTGGATATGATCTTTTACCTCTGCTAATCGTTTTTTAAAATAGAAATGCCGCCAATTATCTGATTCAGTAGCTACTCCTTGCGTAATAATTTGATCGGGTAAAGCTACTCGACTAATCTCCTTTTCTATTTTTTCTATTCGACGTAATAGATTGCCATAAAATCTTTTCCCTTGTTTTTCATCGGGTAATTTTGGCATCCAATTATTCTTTAATCGTCTTGCTACTTCCAACTCGTTAATCATTGGAATTAGGCGTCCTTCTTTGAACGTAATATCAAATAGAATTGGCTGATTTCCTTTTGTGGCAATCAACTGGTCGGCGGAAAGACTCGTCAAATCTTTTTCAATCTGTCGCTTTAAAGCTCGTCCGCCCATTCTGGCATCAAACCCTCTTTTTGCTACCCAGGATAGTGCTTCCTGAGAAATATTTAAAATAGTAGATCGACGTACAAAACCATCTCGCTGTAATAATTCTTTGATTTGTAAGCGGGCAATATTGAGAATATGTTCATACTGAAGTGGTTTAAAAATAATTATTTGATCTATCCGATTGACAAATTCTGGACGGAAGGTATTTTCTACCGCCTTCCTAAAAATGGCTCCTTCTTCTTGCTGATTAGAACCCATACTAATATGGGAGGCTACTTCTCTGGCCCCCACATTGGAGGTCATGATGATAATTAAATTAGTAAAGTAAACCGTCCTACCCACGCTGTCAGTTAACCGACCATCATCCAACACCTGCAATAATAAATCATGTACGGAGGGATGGGCTTTCTCAATTTCATCTAATAATAAAACGCCGAAAGGATGATAGCGTACCTTGCCAGTTAGTTGCCCTTCGGGATTGGTATAATCGCCTATCAAGCGATGCGTAGCACCTGCGTCGATATATTCGTTCATGTCAAAACGAATGAGGTGTTTTTCATTACCCATCAAATAATGGGACAGGACTTTTGCCGCTTGTGTTTTACCTACTCCTGTAGGACCAATAAATAAAAAGGACGCTAGTGGTTTGTTTGGGTTACTGAGTTTGGCTTTGATCGTGTGAACTACATTGGCTAAGGCATCTACTGCTTGGGGTTGCCCTACTAATTGTGCAGCAATGGTTTTTTTTACTTGCTCTTTTTCTAACTTGACCGACGTATCAAAAATCGCTTCTTCTAATCCACTAAAGTCTTTGAATTCTTCCCTTGCATCCTCCATATTAATACTAGAGGAGCGATATTTTACGGCTAATTGTTTTAGCAATTTAGACACACTGCCTGGTAAGGCTTTGTCCCTTAAATAGTTTCGATGAATATTGAATAAAAAGTGAAGTGTTTGGATAGAAATATCGCATTCATATTCCAACTCTAACAATCGTCGCTGTGATAAAATCATTTTTATCGCATCTTCTAAGTCGGGTTCCTCTATGCGGATGACTTGAAATAAATCACTAAATCGGCGATCTTTTTCTTGTACCACTTTCCACTCTTCTGGACTTGCGATTAAAATAACTTGTAATTGGCGTTTTTCAATATAGGGTCTTAATACATCGCCTAGGGTCATATTGCTACCTGCAGATTTGCCCACCCTAAGTAGGGCAATGACATTATCAAAAACGATTTTGTCGGACTGCTTAGGTTCAAAAAAATGTTTTCTTCTTGTACGGATAAATTCTAAAATGGTCTCCAATCTTTTTTCCCACCAACCCACATACATCATTCCAGAGATGATTCTAGTAGGATCAATTAGCCATGTTTTTGGTAAGGCATTTCTATCTTTTTCTTGATGTTTTTCAACGTATTGATAGGTTACTTCATGGATTAAACTGTGCTTTCCTACCCCTTCTTTTCCGATGATTACTAGAGGGGCATTTTCTTGTTGGTAAATAATGGTAGATAGACGTTTTACTAAGCTTTCACGATAAAAAGCCCGTAAAAGATCATTGGGGTATAATTCCGTTAGATCTTTCCCTACCTTTTCAATTTCTGTTCCTCCATCAAAATCATCATTTTTTTGAAGACTATTGAAAAAGAAATTGGAGCGATCTTGCTCAAAATGGAACAATCCGGACTTGATGCGAACATTTCTTTCTACTGTTGTAATAAACGCTCTTTTTGTAACATAAAAATTCGAACACTCCAAATCAGGATTACTCTGCTTCATCTCCTTAATCAACTGAACGGCTACACTTTTCACTTTAGAGAGGATTGGTACTTTCTTGGTTGTATCTGTGGAAAGAATAAAAATGAAATGATTAAAGGTGGGGAGACAAACAAAAGTGATTCCCTTTAACTCAAAGGTGACGAAGGCAATCGTACCATCGAAAAACGCTTTTCCTACTTTGAATTGAAAATGCTCGCAATGAAACGCTAATTTTGGATTAAACAAATGCCACAATAAATACTCCGAATTAGACCTGTTTAACTCTAATCCTTGTAGCCGTCTAGCCACTAGCGTTTTTAGATTAGACATGGCATTTTCAAAGCGTCTATTGCGCACAATAGAATCTGGCAAGAAAATGGGTCTAAGATGGTATAATGGCTGCCCACCTTCTGTATGCTGCTGTACTAGTACTGGAAATTCTAACTTTACGTTGCTCATTAGGTAGGTTGTTTGGAAGCATAAAACTAGATTTTATTTTTAATATTTTAAAACTGCAAGTACATTTGTGTAATTGCATTGTTGTATAATTGATTCAAATTCTACATTTCATACTCAATACCGGTTTAAGACAAAAAATCATTGGCATGACGCTGTTATTCCTTTTGTCTACATCGGTATTCTGTTTTTTATTGTGGTATCAGCAAAGAGCAAAAAAAAATGTAGAAGACCAACTCCTTTCGTTACAAGAAACCCAAGAGGTCCTTCTTACCAAAACGGCTATTACTAGTAGAGACGAAGAACGCCTACGTTTTGCTAGGGATTGGCACGACAATATGGGCAATCTCTTGTCTACTGCTCGGCTATTGACGGATGTTATTGAAACTTCCAATCCTAAACCTCTACTAGCAGTACAAGAATTGTTAGAGAATGCACACCAAGTAGCCAAAAGTATTTGCTTTGATACTCAAACCATTACGATAGATTCTAATCAAGATTTATCCAATCTTTTTAAAGAGTTACAATATCAACTCCAATTGGGGGGAATACTGCTAGACTATACCCTTGAAGAAACGGCTTATGAAAATTGGAAACAAGAGAACAAGTGGCATTTTTGCAATATTATAAAGGAATTAATTACCAACATCATCAAACACGCAGCAGCTACACAGGTAACTATTCAGCTGACAACCCATACCACTGGCACGGAACTTTTAGTTAAGGATAATGGTAAAGGCTGTGAGACAACTCCTTCTTTTTTGCCAAAAACGATACTAGAAAGAATTCGATTATTAAATGGCACTATCCGAATAGAAAAAAATAAGCCTTCTGGGATTGTTACGAGTGTAAAATTGTTTGATGGCTTGATGGCTTGATGGTTATAATAACCCAATAGCCATCAAACCATCAAACAAAGTAATCACCCTACCCAAAGACGGCTCAGCGAATTGCTCAGCGGAACTCGCCATCATCGCTAATCCCACCAAGATACCATTGTGCAAGGCATGAAATAAGACGGCATACATAAAACCAAAACCCGTTCGCACATACCCTAAAATAGCCCCCAACACAAACTGAGGTAAAACCAAAAAGGGAGCAAAATGTAGTGGAAAATCGCCAAAATTACTCAAGTGTAATACGGCAAAAGCGATCGTAAGCGACCAGAAAGGAATGTAAAAATGCTGTTCCCACCAATGACCAAACTTCTGATTTAACTGATCGTCTTTTTGGGTGTTGATAAATTGATAAAGGAATACACTAAAAAGTAGGACACCGATGATTATACCAACTATTTTTTCATCTTGAATTTGACCTGCCATTACCATTAATGCCACCCCCAAAGCTATCGAAATACGGACATAAGAGAATTTCATAGGCAAGCGGAAAGCTGCTTCTTCTAATATCGGTGCCATTATTACCGCCAGTGCGGCTAACTGCAAGGGATTATCTTTTAGCGCATCTATTTTGTGGTCCATATTTTCCACCCCTAGTACGCCTAATAACCCAGACAAGGGAAACATTAATAAAAAATCTAAGAGCAGTAAAAACCATAATACTTGGGCAGGATTGGATAGAAAGGTGTCTGATAAATGAGCTAACCTAGGTCTCTTCACAAAATTCCAAACATCATTGGCTACGGTGGAAAAAGATATGGGCATGTTTAATTTTGAATGAAGAATTTTGAATGATTGAATTCTCTACCGTACACTTTTTAAATCGCTGCCTTTCGGCAGCGGGACTATGGGGTTTGGAACCTCCCTACTACTCTTCCAGTTTCAATACTCGAATCGTCTCAATCTTCGTATCACTAACAGATTCTAAAATAAAACGGTAGCCATTGATATCAATAACGGCGCCTTGTTCAGGAATGGTTTCTGTAGTGGTGACGATATATCCTGATAAGGTGTGATATTCTCCTTCGGGAAAGGACAAGGCTTCGTATTTTTCATTTAAGTCGTCTATTTCTAGACGACCAGAAAATAAAAATTCCCTTTCAGAAATTTGTTGCTCTAGATAGGCTTCTTGGTCGTGTTCGTCTTCGATTTCTCCAAATATTTCTTCGACAATATCTTCTAAGGTAATGATGCCGGCAGTTCCTCCAAACTCATCTACCACGCAAGCAATATTTACTTGCTCCTTAATAAACAAATTCATCACTTCTTGGATACGCATTACTTCTGGTACATAAGGAATATCTAGTACAATACGCTCTATACTCTTGGGTTGCTTCAGCATCTGTTGATGATGAACATAGCCTAAGACATTATCTAAATCACTGTCCATTACCAGCAACCGAGATAATTTGGTAGATTGGAATAATGCTAATAACTCTTCTTTACTAGACTGAACATCAATCGCAGCGATCTCTGTTCTAGGAATCATACACTCTTTCACCTTTACTTGTCGGAACTCTAAAGCATTTTGGAATAATTCTTTATCTATTTCTTCATCCGTATCATTGGAGAAGGAGGCTTCAATAAAATGGGCTAAATCCACTCTAGTAAATGCATTATCTACCGTTTCAATGGGGGTTTTTAGAACGTATTTTAATAAGAAATTAGATAATTTGGTCATCAGCCAAGAAGGAATCGCTAATAACCATTGTAGAAACCGTAGCGGATAGGCTAAGAAATATAGAATATTATCTGAGAACGTACGGAAGATCGTTTTGGGTAGAAATTCCCCAAAAATTAGAATGATTAGCGTGCCGATTAACGTATGTATCAGCGACTGTATGAGTTCCCCATTTGCCAGCGACTCAATGAAAGGAGTGAGGAGTTGCTTTAGCAAAAGGGTGAAAACGACTAAAGCAATATTATTGCCCACCAGCATCGTACCAATGAACTGTGCCGGCTTATCAAAAAACCTAGCTAATATTTTACCTCTGCGCCCTCCTCCTTTTCGTTTTAGCTCTACCCGTAATTTGCTAGAGGAAACAAATGCTATCTCTGATCCTGAAAAGAGGGCAGATAATAGCAAAAAGAAAATAATTAGTAGTACTAGTGTTATTGTCATTCAACTATTTGTACTTAGAAATCATTACTAAGATAGTGGGTTTTAGAAAATAATTCAATCCTACTGCCTGGATTGGTAAAATGACAAAACTCATTTACGTAGGATATGCCAATGGTAGTTTGTTGTTACCCTTTGTACTGATCGGGATTGTCTGTAATTTGCTTCAACTTTAATTTGAACTGCGAACGGGATAAAAATGATGGTTTGATGGCTAAATTGTTTGATTGTCAATAGTACACAAGCCATCTAGCCATCTAACAATTTTACACCGTATTAAGTATAATCTGTCAATTGCTAGTTAAACATTGTCTTGCTCCCTCGTTTGCAACTAGTCACAATGAAAATATATAATGGATAGTTTACTAGAAATCATCATGAATACGGACGAAGCCTTAATTAGAATAGTGAAAGATTATGGTACCGTCACTTACATCATTTTGTTTTTAATTATTTTTTGTGAAACGGGGTTGGTGGTTTTCCCTTTCTTACCAGGAGATGTATTGTTGTTTTCCGCAGGGGTGGTGGCGGCTACAGGTGCTCTAAATGTATGGTTGTTAACAGGTATTTTAATTGCTGCAGCTATTTTAGGCAACACCTCTAATTATTTTATTGGTCGGTATGCCTCCAATTTCTTCTTGAAAATAAAGAATACCACCTTTCAAAAATATATGCAAGATTCACAATTGTTTTATGAAGAAAGAGGGGGGATGGCTATTGTGTTTAGTCGTTTCGTGCCTATTCTTCGTACTTATGTACCTTTTGTAGCAGGTATTTCTCACATGAATGTAGCCACTTATACTACCTATAATGTGATTGGAGGGGCTGCATGGATTTTAATTTTTGTAGTAGGAGGGTATTTACTAGGAGGGATTCCTTGGGCGGAAGATAAATTTCATTTGAT
>CALJIQ010000019.1 GCA_937973995.1 uncultured Saprospiraceae bacterium | reverse complement strand
GTAGTGTGACATTATTAATTATTGATTATTAATTATTTTCCAGACGCTACTGAACACGCCTAATTAGCTAATAATCAGTAATTAATAATCAATCAACTGAAAAGCAAAGTTGTTAACTTATTTTTGTCAGACTACTTAATTTGCTGAATACTTACTTCCATTTTTATAAGAAAACCTAATAACAGATGATTAGTGATTGGTTTATGTATTACTAATTACTAACCATCCTATTTTTCAAATAAGGCAAACTCCTTAGTGATTAAAAAATTGAGGGGAAAAAATCTCAGATTGATATTTTCAAAAGCGGATATCCGATTGACGATACAATGACTTTTTCGATAGGCCAATTTTAAATCTGTTTGATTCATAATGCCCATCAATTTTTTATGCGTCATATGATTTAGTCCATCATAGGCCTCTCGTAAATCTCCCTCTAAATCTCCTACAATCGGATGGTTATGTTTTTCGATCAGTTGATCTACGATCCCTTTAGGAAAAAACTGTACCCAAGGAATTTTTATCACATGGTTTAAATGAGAAGCATAAGGGCTTTTCCAAGGTGGATAAGAAATGAATATTCTTCCTTTGGGACCGAGTGCTTTGGAGAGTTGTTGGAAGATATTGACTAAGTAATCTTCTCGGATATGTTCTACCACATCATTCAAGAAAATATAATCAAACTTTCCGGCTAAAGGGTCTTCCACAATATTGCGTTGCTCAAAATAAACATTTGAAATTTGATGTTTTAGTTTTAAATGTTCCGCAACGGTAATATGATGATGATCTATATCCACCCCATAAATTTCACAATCCCAGTTTTTGGCGTACCACAACGTCATACCTCCCATTCCGCAGCCAAAGTCAATGATACGTTTTCCATCGAGATCCATTAATTTGGGAATGAGTGCCTTATCTACTTTTAAGTGCGATGCCTCATCATTTTGTAAATTATCCTCTGCGTATTCAATGCCTTCTAATAATAATGTTTTTTCCATTTTTTTAGTATTGACAAAAAATAACTGCTGCAAGTACGTTTTTCAATTGATTCTTTTTTTCATAGGTTTTCAACCCATTGAAAAAAGAAACCATTTGAAAAACGCAGCATTTATTTTTTTGTCCTTAGCGATTGATTAATTCTTCTTTAGGTTTTCTTTTTAGCAGTATTTCTTCTGTTCTTTGATTACTGCTCCAACTACGGTTTTTCAAAAAAGAAAAGCCCATTTTATAAAAACGGAGGGTGTTATAAAATACATGACTTGTTTGCACACCTACTAACTTATGTAGCATTTTTTGACCCAATACAAACACAATAGAATAGGTCAATAAGGTTCCATAAGCAGCTCCTACAATGCCGAATAGGGTAATGAATATGGCATTGAATAGGAGATTCAAGAAAAAACTAAAGAGGGTGAAATAGAAATTGATTTTAGGTTTTCCAATAGACTCTAAAACCATTCCTGTTTGGTATAAGAAAGGAGTAAAAAAACCAAAAAATATAACGATTCGTAGAAGGGGAATTGAATCCAAATATTGCGTGCCACCAATTAAGGTGATGATTAAGTCAGGTACTAATTGAACCACCAAAATGCAGGGGAGGATGATGGTTAATATTAGCCCAACAGATTTTTCATATAAATTAGCCGCAGCAGCATGGCCATCTTTGGCGGAGGCGATGGCACTTTGGGGAAAAACTACTGGAGCAGCAGAGAGGGTAGGGATGTCTAATAAACTGGTGACTTTTACCGCCAATTCATAGATAGCTACTGAAGCTACCGAAACCATTCGACCTAACATCATTTTATCCATGCTCTTGTAGAGCATACTGCCGAGGTTAGTCCCAATGGCATACTTTCCAAAAGTAAGTAATTTTTGAACCCAATACCAGTCAATTGTTTTAGAAAATCGAAGATAAGGTTTGGAAAAATAAAAGGCTGCACCCAAAGCGAATGCAATTCCTAGAATTTGTACCATTGCTAAATTTGATAGACTGACGGAGCCATTACTTAACCAAATGAATAATACATAAGTAAAGAACGTTCCTTGCTTGATGAACCCTGCCCAAAATATACCTTTGAAATCCAAATTGGCTTGTTGGATATAATTCATCTGGTTTAAAGGCATCAATAATAGGGTAGTGACAATGTATATGTGAAACAAAGTTTTTAACCCTTCATGCCCCCACAAATTACCGAGCCAATTAGCACTGAAAAATAATACGATGGTATAAAATATCGTTAAGGCAATATTCAATAAAACAGAACTAGTGAGTATGTTTCTATACTGATCTTCCGCTTCGGAAGAGATATATTTTACTAAAGCATTTTGTAACAGTCCGATTCTAGAAACTTCCATAAAAGAACAAACCGTCAGAAACAAAATCCAAGCACCCATATCCTCCTTGGATAAGGTTCTTAGTAGGATCACTACACTACCAAAATTAAATACAAATCCACTCCCTTTTTCAAAAAATGAAAATAGACCAGAACGTACCCAATATTTGTTTCTATTCTCCTTGGTCATAGTGTTTCTATGAATGGCGGGACTGCTTCTAGGTAATTGATGTATAACCAATTATTGCTCATCAGTCACCAACTCAAACTACCTGTTTCTGATTAATTTTATTCAATACCGATCCCATAAATTGACCATTCAGGCTATGTAAAAATTCAATAGAATTTTTATCCGCTTGTTCTATAGAAGTGTCTGCATTAAATACCGCAATCACTCGGTCTGTAAATTCTAATAATTCTTTCGTATCAGAATAATCATTTAAGGCGGCACCTTCTAATAAAATATAATCGTATGCTGGTCGGACATCTGCTAAAAAATCGCTAAAATTTTTGCTGGCTACTTGATCCATTAGAGAAGGATTTTCTCCTGCATTTTTAATGAGGTCAATGGCTACATTTTCGTAAGGAGAATGTAATTGGGCTAGATTGAAATGCTCAATTAAGCCATTGTACACCAAAGACTTCACCACCAAGCTTTTGGGGTGAGCTGCTTTTTCGGACCAATTAGAAAGGGTGTTTTTCTTAAAGTTGGTATCAACTACTAACACCTTTCTACTCTTGGTAGCTAGGGCATGGGCTAGGTTCACAATTAAAAAGGACTTGCCATCATTTTGTCGAGGACTCGTAATTAAATACACTTTATTGTTTTCTTCTCGCTCCATTTTAAATCGCAAGTTCCGAACCATCTCCCCAAACTTCCTGTGGTTTTGATGATTAACCGAGCCATTAAAAACTTCGGTTAAATTAAATCGTCGATTATTAATCTTGGTTAAATTACCGAGTAAGGGTAGATCCGTTAAGGATTGGAATTGTTTAGGACTTCCAAGTCCCTTATCTAAAAAGGTCATTAAGAAAACCAAAAAAGTAGCTAGGCCTGCACCTACTAATCCAGAGAAACTGGCTACCAACCATTTTTTATTGGGCTCTGGTTTTTCAGGCATTTGTGCATGCTCAATAATTCTTAAAGGATTTTCTCCTTTCAAAGATTTTAGCTCTTCTTTACTTAACTCAACGGCTAGTTTTTTATACTCTTCGTTGGATAAGTCTATCTCTCTTTCTAGGTTATTCAAAAACGATTCATTCGTAACATAGCTTTGTATTCTACCACTTAAACTTTTCAATTGACTTTCTATTAATTTCAATTTTTCTTCTGCCCCAGTCAATTCAATTTTGGATTGTAGTCGCTTGTCTTTCAGACTATTATAAACGGTATTGTCTTCTCGGTCTAGGTTGAAATCTTCATCATCATCCATTGATGCCAACTCTGTAATCCGCTTATCTAATTCCCGTTCTGTCATTGTTAATCTTGATTGGATCTCTTTTTTATTTCCTCCAGTATCCACCAATTGGCGTTGGTACATATTGACTTGCTCTTTTAAGTTGTAAATAATTTTGTTGAGCTTTACACGATCTTTTTTATTAATAGATTTCAAATCAATATCTTTTCCAGCCCCCTCTTTTTGGATCATCCCGTCCAATTCTTTTAAGGTCTTTTTATTGGCATGCACCGTAGACAATTCTAGTTCTCGATCTTGTTCCAATTTTTGTATTTGAGAAACCGTTGCTTTTTTCTGAGATTCCAAATCGATAATACCTCCATTTGACCGATAGCGTTTTAATTCATTTTGTTTGTCTTCTAAGGCTTTTCGTTTTGCATCAACCGTTCGCTTCAAATAGGCAAGTGTCCCTTCATCCTCTCCTTTTCTTATCTCTTCAAAGTAGTTGATGAATGCCTCGGTGAATTTACTGGCAGCGAAATAAGAAAATGCGGGATTATCCGACTCAAATTCAATTTTTACATAATCGGTTTTTCCGAGTCTATTAATTTTTAATTGATCTTTCTTTAAAGTTTCAAAATCGTATTTCAATACTTTAGCCACTTTATTAAAAAATAATTCATCTGCTGAATCCTCAAAAGTTGGATCATTGTTGTCCAATTTCTTTTTTAATAAATCACTCAATCGACCCAACTCCAAAGAGTTGAACATGGCTAACTTAGATCCATTCCTAAAGGACTTGCGACCATAAGCAAGTGCTTCTAGATCGTGATGTACCAAATTAAAAGTCAATAAATTGATACACTGTCTAGAAGACATGAATTCGATTAAATTATCAAATCTCATTTCTACTTGCATTTGCTGCATAAAGGCATTATTGTTATCCGAACTGATGCCCGTATAATCAACTACTCCTGTAGAGATGACCGATTCTGATTTATAAACAGAAGATTGGTATTGGATAAAAAAGTAAGCTAAGGTTGCTGTTAAAAGCATGGTTAGCCCAATGAGACCTATCCTTCTCCAAAGTACATTTAAGTAATACTGAAGTTCCATGTGTGTAAGTTTGCTTAATTGAATAGTTGCTAATGAGCAATCATCAATACGAAGATGGAGCGCAGGCAAGCATAGGACTAAAGTACAGGTGTCAGCACCTCTTTAGCGTACCATTTTAATGAAGATTTACCCTTCATTAGATGGAGGCCTAATATTACCTAGCGCAATAGGGGAATAGCAGTATGGTGGGGAGAATGAAACTTAATAGGGTTGGTGAAAAAAGAAGGAAAGTGTGAATGGGTAAACCATTTTTTGTTGTGTAGTTCCTCTTTTAATACCAATGGGATCAGGATAACAATAATACCACACAAGAAAATAATTTCTTAGTGCTATCAACAAACAATTTTAGAATAAATATTTGAAAAATACAAGATTATAGGGGTGTGGGGGATGAATAAATTTTATTGTAATATGAATGGAGAATAGGTAGGTTTTTTGTTTTTTGCATAGACAAGACTACTCGCATTTCAAAAATCTTTTGATACCCCATAAGTTTTTGAGATGATAAAATAGGGGCTTTAGCCTCGGACCAGTCTATAGAAATGATGTTTTAATCGAATTCCTAAGGGGCGTAGCCTCGTCACTGTGCTTTTACAGGGTCGGAGCTACGCTCCTTGGAAACTATTCATCTAATTTTTCTATAGACGGAGTCAGAGCTACGCTCTTTTTAGTATCTAAAAAAGATGCGGGGTATCAGTAGATTTTTAAAATGCCAGCTATCTTATTGCCTAAAAATCTAATACGCAAAAGCCTGTTGAGAATCCTCATTTTGCTGAATAGGCATTCTACCAGGATAACTTTTAATAGCAACCTCCAAGCAATCCATTGCAATTTTTAGATCTTCTATTTTTAGAACATACGCCAAGCGAACCTCCTGGGTACCTAGTCCTGGCGTAGCATAAAATCCACTCGCAGGGGCCAACATAACCGTCTTCCCTTTGAAGTCGAAATCGGTTAATAGCCACTTGCAAAACTTGACGGAATTATCAATGGGTAATTTGGCTAAGAAATAAAAAGCCCCTTTGGGTTTTTTGCAAATCACATCTTCCATTTTATCTAGCCGATCAATCAAATAATCTCTTCTTCTAATATATTCCTCCTTTACATTTTCTATATAAGAAGCATCTACATCTAAAGTTGCTTCAGCGAGGATTTGTCCAAAGTGGGGAGGACTTAATCGAAATTCTGCATATTTATTGACGCTTTCTAAGATGCCTCTATTTTTGGAAACTAATGCGCCGACTCTAGCACCACAAGCACTGAACCGTTTGGAGATAGAATCTATCACCACTACGTGGTCTTGAATATCTTTTAATTTCAACACTGAAAAGAAGTCTTCTTCGTAGGAAAATTCTCGATATACCTCATCTACAAATAAAAATAAATCGTGTTTTTTTACTATATCTCCCAACTGCCTCAATTCTTTTTCGCTATACACACAACCTGTGGGATTGTTTGGATTGCAAATAAATAATGCTTTGGTGCGTGGCGTTATATATCGCTCAAATTCACTCGGATCTGGTAGTGCATATCCCGTCTCTATGTAAGAAGTAATCGCTACTAATTTTACCCCGGATACATAGGAGAAGGCATTATAGATTGCATAAAAAGGTTCAGGAATAATTACCTCATCTCCAGCATCCAAACAGGAAAACATGGAAAATAAAATACCTTCGGATGCACCATTCGTCACGATAATATCTTCATAAGATAAGTCTGCACCAAATCGCTTGTAATAGCCTACTAATTTTTTTCGATAAGAAGTAAAGCCTTTAGACGGGCTATAAGGAACAATCTTTTCTACTGTAGCAGCCTCTCGTACTTTTGCCAATGCGGCGGCGGGAGTTTGTATATCTGGATTTCCAATATTTAAATGATAAACCTTTTTACCATTTCGCTTTGCTTCTTCTGCGTACGGTCCTAAATGCCGAATCGGGGAAGTATAAGCATCTTTTCCTCTTCTAGATATGAGTGGCATATTAATGAGTTGCGGGTTGCGGGTTACGGGTTGCCTGTGTGTCTTGAAGGCGCAGTCCGTAATCCGCAACTATATTTAAAATAAAAAACCTACTTCGTGAGACAGTCATTGGTTGGGGAAGTAACGATGGCTAAAGTTACGGTCCTTGATGAATTCACGAAGTAGGTCAATATCGTAACACAAATATAAGTCGAATATATATAGAAGTAAACCGCCTATTTGAGAAAATGTCAAAATTCTAAATTCCAAAACATAAATTCTAAATTCCAAACTGAAGATTAGTGCTTATCCTGAACACGGGATAAATATCCGATTTTCCAATACTGTTTATTTGTTGAATTGTTGAACTGTTTATCCAAGTATAGCTTTTAAACGATTAAACAGATAAACCAATAAACATTTAGACATACTCTTAGTTCACTTTCACAATTTTATCCCACTTACAGTATAAAACTACTTTAATTTTTTAAAAGTATTGAAAATTAGCCTAAATATTACTTAACTTGACTTGACAACAAATCTCTTACATGA
>CALJIQ010000018.1 GCA_937973995.1 uncultured Saprospiraceae bacterium | reverse complement strand
TTGAATTATCCGTTGGGTTTGATTTCTGGCGACCACTCTCAATTGTACTTTGTCGCATCGAGGTATTTATTACCCGCCAGTTTGATCTTACTTTGTTTGAGTATTGATTTTCAAGGCTTGATTAATTTAGGACCAAAGGCTTTGATTATGTTTTTCGCGGCTACCTTAGGAATTATTATTGGAGGACCGATTGCCCTATTGGCAGTTTCCGCAATTGCTCCAGAAATTGTGGGCGGAAATCCCGACCAAATTTGGAGAGGATTATCCACAGTTGCTGGTAGTTGGATTGGGGGTGGGGCGAATCAAACCGCCATGAAAGAAATCTACCAAGTAGGGGATAATTTGTTTGCGACAATGTTGGTAGTCGATATAGTGGTAGCTAATATCTGGCTAGGCTTTTTATTATACGGTGCTAATATTTCCAATAAAATAGATCATTATTTAAAGGCGGATGCTTCTGCCATAGAGGACTTAAAGGAGCGCATAAAAAATTATCGAGCAGGTATAGAAAAAGTACCTACTACTACGGATGTCTTTTTATTAATGGGAGTCGCATTTGGTGGGGTCGCTTTATCTCATTGGGCATCCGATGTGATTGCCCCCTTTATGAAAAACTATGCAGACACGTTAAATTCTCTTCGACTAACTTCCCTAATGAGTGGCTTTTTTTGGTTGGTAGTCGCCGCTACCACTATTGGATTAGGTTTGTCTTTTACAAAGCTAAGAAAGCTAGAGGGAGTGGGTGCTTCTCGTTGGGGTAGCGTATTCATTTATATTCTGGTAGCTACCATCGGTATGAAAATGAACTTGAGAGAAGTATTTGATAATCTAGGTTTATTTGCCATCGGTATTATTTGGATGTTGGTGCATGTGGGCATTTTATTTATTGTTGCCAAATTAATTAAGGCGCCGTTTTTCTTTGTTGCGGTAGGGAGTCAAGCAAATGTCGGAGGGGCTGCCTCTGCGCCAGTAGTAGCTTCTGCTTTCAGTCCTTCGCTTGCCCCAGTGGGCGTATTGATGGCAGTCTTGGGCTATGCTTTGGGAACTTATGGAGCTATTATTTGTGCGCAGTTAATGCAGATTGTAGCTGGAGGATAAGAGGGTTATTTGAGTTGAGGGAATAACAATCTGAGGGCTTAAAAAACAATTCATCAGCTCACTCAAAGTGAGCAGATGAGACGCTATCCTTACCTTTTTCTAGTCAATCTATAAACAGGAACCGTAGTTTCTCCAAATCCTAAAAAACGGTCATTACCATTAAAATCTAACATGACTTGCTTATTCGCATTGGTATGAAAAAGTAGGTTAAATAAGAAAGTCATGGCGCCCATTTCTTTACCCTTTTCGGAAACTACTGGTAAAAAACTAACCATTTTTCCATGACTAAATAACAAAAAATTTACGGCTAATAAAGTTCCCTTTCCATCTACAACACCACTCATAAATCCCCAACCTCGATGGAGTAAATTATACATAATTCTTAGATAGGCATAGTAGTTTTCTTTAGTGTAAGAAGGATCGTGTTGTTTATAAAAATCAACAATCGTTTCGGGTTTCAAGCTATTAATAGATTGTAAAGAATGGGTCCGAGCAATATCCAAATTCTCTTGTACACTTTGTGAAAACTTATCAGCCAATTGCTCATAAGATTTATTCATAGATACCAAGTAGTTCTGCTTTTTGTCACTATCCCATCCTTCTGTCTGTGGATATAAAGTAAATTGATCTACCTCTAATAACACCTTTTTGTATTGCTCAGGTATGGCATCTAAAAAGGCACCCACTCTCTTAAGAGATAAGACATTGGCAGAATAAATACCTACTTCTCGCATCAAACTAGGAAGAACCACCTCTTTTTTGCCCCACCAGTTTTTTTTCCAAACTAAGGGTAAGATAGATTCATAGTCTCCTTCTATCAATGCTTCCCAATCCTTTGTGATAGCATCTATGTACCATTTATAGCCGAATATATTTCCATTTGTAGCAAAATGTACACAACTATCCCATTTGCTTTTATCTATGTCTTCCCTTGATACTCGTTGTAAAACCATGACTGGATAACCTTAAAATGGGCCTTTTAGTTGACCACATTAGAAAAATATTTTTTTATATTTGCTATCCATTCCCAATATTCTTCAGATTGAATCAATTCTAATATCAATTAACCCAGTTCTAGTTGAAAAAAGGCACAGTACTGTACACTTTTTGAAATCGCTGCCTACGGCAGCGGGACTTTGGGGTTTGGGGGCAGAAAATCTATATTTCGCTGTGGCGAAATATAGATTTTCTGCCCCCAAAAGACCCTTTCCCGTAGCGTAGCGGAGTGACGGGTTTTACAAAAAGTATATAGTAGTTTGGAAAAAAGGTCTGCTATTGGCAAAATTCCTTTTATAGCCTCTTCTTCAAATCATTTGGCAATTAAGATACTGATTTAAAATTCAGATTCTTTAGCAGTTAATTTGGTGTAGTTTTAGACCCATTAACACCTAAAAACTCATAAAAAAATAGGAGTTCATCTGCTCCTATTAAAGGATAAATGTGTTCAATTTTATAGTTTTCAAAGGTCGCTCTTTTTAGAGTGACCTTTTTTATTGGATAGCTTTTATACTTCAATTGTGACAACTCAAAGTAGATTTCTGATGCTTCACTAGGAAAGCCCTTCCATTTATTGTTTAAAGTTTTAATATTTGATCTTTCGTGAGTTTTTATTTAGTTTGGCTATTGAGTCGAAAGATCTCACCCGTTCCTTTGATTCAATAGCTAGATTTTTTCACCTGAGATTAGTGTATTTTTACTATCTCAAAAGGTTTCTTCATTTAATATTAAAACTCATGCAATTTTTATATTCCTATCTTATCTTCCTCCTATTTTCAAATCCAATCAGCCTCCAAGATACTTCCTCAAATAATTATCAAACTGGGAATCTCCAGTTACAACTTCAAAATATTCAACCGAAAAAAGGATCTATCAAAGTGGCACTTTTTAATTCTAAAGAAACATTCTTAGATAATAGTGCCGCCTACCTTAGCCAATCGTTGGAAGTAAACCAAAGAAATTCGATTGATATATCTTTCCCCAATCTGCCATTTGGCATGTACACCGCGGCAATCTTCCACGATGTCAACAATAATGGAAAATTAGATAAAAACTTATTAGGCGTTCCAACAGAGCCTTATGGATTTTCCAACAATGCCAGAAGCAAGTGGGGACCTCCTAAATATGATACCGCTAAATTCCAATTGGATCAAGATCAATTATCCTTACAAGTAGAAGTAAAAAAATGGAGCAGGCAATAAGAGATAGATTAGCGTTATAAAAAAGTATGTCTAAAAATAATTGTCGTTCTTAAGCAATCATCATGCTGCTATATTTGTTAAAAAGAATGCTCTACTTTATTCCAACTTTATTGCTTATTGCAATAACTGTATTTTTTTTAAGCAAATTGATAGGAGAAGAATTGCAGTGCATTAATGAGCCTATTTACGATGAACAAAGATGTATAGAAGAAGCTACGGAAAAAGGATTCAATAAACCCTTATTCTATTTTAATATAACAACTGCTGCTCACCCTGACACGCTCCATAAAATCGTACGCGAAGAACGAAGGATTACCTTGAAAAAATTAATAGGCCAACATGGTAATTGGGAGCCCATTCAGCAATATTATCAACAAGTAAGGTTATTAGATAAAGATTTATTAGCAACCAACAAAAGAAGCGAGGCACTCATCAAAATGAAGACTGCCATCAAAACGCTTTATACCAATTATAAATCAGATCCAATAGAAGCCCAATTGGCTCATTTAATTTCAGCGGCTAAAGACTCGACCGCATTGGAATTTCAACCACTGGTAAACACATTGAATAAAAAGTATCAAGCTATGCACCTGCAAGCTACTCCTTATACCTTATTGATTCCTCAAATAAATTGGTATGGTGCCGATAATCAATTCCATCGGTGGTTTAGTAATTTCATCAAAGGGAATTGGGGGCAGTCAAAACGAGATAGCAAACAGGTGATTGATAAAATCACAGCTCGATTGCCGTGGACCTTAGCCATTACGATTCCTGCAATTTTTCTAGCTTATATTTTATCTATCCCTATTGGAATTTATACGGCGGTTTATAAAGACAGTAAGTTGGACCAACGCTTATCTACCGTCTTATTATTAATCTATTCCCTCCCTTTATTTTGGATTGGCACATTGGCAGTCATGTTGTTTACAACTCCAGAATATGGTATGAAAATTTTCCCTAGCATCTGGCTAGCATCTTTATCTAATGATACTTCTATCTGGAGTCAAATAGGCAATAATTTCACCCGACTAATACTACCAGTTATCTGTCTAATGTATGGTTCTTTAGCTTTTATTAGTCGTCAGTTGCGTAGTAGCATGGTGGAGACTTTACAGCAAAATTATATCCAAACGGCAAGAGCCAAAGGGTTATCCGAATCTAAAGTAATCTGGAAACATGCTTTTAGAAATGCCTTATTTCCACTGATTACTATATTTGCTAATGTTCTACCAGCGGCTTTTGCAGGAAGCCTTGTAGTTGAGTATGTCTTCAATATTCAAGGAATGGGCTATTTATTATTTGATTCCATCAGGAATAATGATTGGCAAGTAGTGTATGTGATTATTATGATTGCTGCCGTACTAACCATTATCGGCATTCTATTAGCCGACCTCTTGTATGCATTGGCAGATCCGCGGGTGAGATATGAAAAGAAATAAAGTTGAAGAAAGCTAAGTAGTGTGACAGTATTGATTATTAATTATTTTCCAGACGCTACTGAACAGTAAACTCTCAATGCATAATTAGGATTTTGTGATTGATAGTTGTGTTAACACTCTTGGTGCTAACATAACTCTATAAGTCAACCAACTTATGTTAGCACCAAGAGTGCTAACACAAGATTTATTCAACCTCTATTGAGAATTTACACTGAACACGCCTAATTAGCTAATAATCAGTAATTAATAATCAATCAACTGAAAAGAAAAGTTGTTAACTTATTTTTTGTCAGACTACTTAATAAAAAAAAGCCACCTTGCAGTATGCAAAGCGGCTTTTTTAAAAAATTATTATCCGTAGTAATAATCTTTAATAACTTTCGATAGCGCTAACTTTTAGTTAGAACAGAAAAAGAAGAAGTTACCACAAGTCTTCATAAAATGAACGTGGCAAGAATTCAGTGCTTTTCCATTAGCGTTAACTCTGAATGCTTCTAAATCTTTTCCAGTAGTATTCAATCGTACATATTTTACTCTGTGGCGTTTGGTATATCCCATATTACCACTAATTCCTGGTGAAAGAACCGTTTCTGAAAATATGTATTCACTAACCAATGGATCATTAAATCCAGAATATCCCATCCCTCGGAATACTTCATCCAAGAATTTAGCATCTACCGTACTACTAGCATAACGTGTCTTTAGCTTATTGTAAAATTCTCCAGCAGTCATGTCATGAGAATTACCAAATTCTGGACGACTACCCAGTCTTCTAATAGGCTTCATGCTAACAGGTATTGCCAATGGCAGATTAAATGCCTCTATTGGATTACCCTGACAAGCACAGGCTGGTATAGGTGGTGGTGGTGGTTTTGGAAGAATTAAGGTTACCGTATTCTCTCCACCGTCACAGCTAATATCAGCCGATAGTACCTCCTTATTTGCAGACTTATCATTCTTAGAAGCCATTACCTCATAATCATCTAAACAAGTAACTTCCGTACAAAATTTACCATCTTTATCTGCTGTAACCTCCATTGTTTCTCCCGTCACTTTATTTCTTAGCGTCACGGATGGATTCGAAACGATACTCTTATCATCGTAAATAACATTACCACAAAGAGGATATGTCTTTTTAACCAATGGAATGATATAAGGATTAGCAGTCGCTAAATCCATAGCACAAACTTCTTTACTCCAATATTCATATCCTGGCTCATCCACTTCTAGTGTATAGCATCTTCTGTGCGTAATATCTGGAAGCGCCAAGCATTCGTTACTTGTTGTATAATCTCTAGTCTGTCCAACTTCTTTTACCTTCACTAGCGTATTACAAAGTCTTTCTTTAGTAGCCGCATCTTCAACGGCTAAATTAACGGGAGCTTTATTGATTTTCCAACAATAAATATCATCACCACCTTGACCACCTGCTCGATTAGAAGTTAGGTAACCACTTTCCCCATCCGCAGAAACGGTAAAACCAAGATCGTCGCCTGCTGAATTAAAAGGAGCACCTATATTCATCGGAGAAGACCAACTACCATTCTCCATAGTAGAAGAATGAATATCCAGACCGCCTTGACCACCTGCCATACCATTCGTAGAATAATAAAGCATACCGTCAGCGGCAGCATAAGGAAACAACTCGTTTCTTTCTGTATTAATAGGAGCACCTAAATTCATTGGCGCGTCCCATCCCTCACCAGAGCGACAAACTTTATATAAATCCATTCCTCCTACACCACCTGGGCGATCAGAAGAAAAATATAGACATTGACCATCTGGTGAAAAAGCTGGGTGGGAAGTATTATATTCGGAATCACTTAAAGGTAATTCTCGAACATTTACCCACTCCTCTCCTACTCTATCTGCCATCATTAATCGTAGATTATTTCTACCATCATTACAAGCATTCATAAAGTTGGAAGACCCTGGATAGTTTCTCGAAAACACCATTTGATTACCATCAGGAGTAAAGGTTGGGGCTCCATCATGGAATTTACCCGCCAATTCTCCCGCTATTAACATAGGTTGTGTAAACCCACAAGCAGGATCATTCGCCAAGGAATTTTCTCCGCCCATAGCATCAGTATTGGGCTGACTTCCTTCGGCTGCTCCCATCATATCATCTCTGGAAGCATAGAACATTTTAGAAAAGTAATCATTCGTATTGCACTTATCTATTTTGCCATTGACTGCTTCTCCGTTGGTAGAAGTAAACATCAAACCGTCTCCATATGGCACAGCCGCAAAATCCATTTTGGCAGAATTAAGGCTAGTTAGATTAGAAATAGACACTTCCTCTAACTGAGCAAAACTGACCACCACAAATGCAAAGAAGAAAACTATTGATAATATATTTTTTCTTATCATGATTTGGATAATTTATTTTGATTATTAATTACTAATTAATGATTATTGGCTACTTACTTTTTTAATCTACGTTGAGCAAATAATTAAGAATTAATAATTAATAATGACCTCTCACTAAAAGAATCTAAGGTTACTAATTTCTTCGTTACAGCTTCCAAACATATAGTTGGCATTAAATTCTAAAGTACCATTGGAAACCATATTGAGCATAGTAGTGGTAAAATCATAGGATAATCCAGCCCGAAAATTATCGGTCAATTGATATTGTAACATACCACCAAATGAATCTCCTAATCGATAATTTAAGCCCAACCATAATTTTTCCATGAATACTAAGTTGGCCATCAAATCCAAATCTATAGGAGCACTAGGATTCATGCTAAGCAAGAATTGAGGAACCAATTTTATATTACTATTCAAATCAGTTACCAATCCACCCATCAGGTAGTAAGTACGAAAATCTGCTTCATCCCCAGAAATTCCTACTTGATCGAAAAAAGAGGACTTTATTAATTGAGGAGCCGATAAGCCTAAGTACCAATTGTTCTTATCATAATATACGCCTAAGCCTACATTAAATTTAGTAGAAGATCGTTCGCCTGCCGTTAAAAACTGATCCCCCGCATCGAGCGGATTAGTGTTTTGCCAGTCTGCCCGACCATTATCCAATTGTCCTTTTATACCAAGACCTAACCTTCCCCCACCCACAGGAATTCGATAAGCATAGTTTAAATCAAGGTAAGTATTATTAAAAATACCAGCTTGATCTCTAGTCAAACCAACACCAAAGCCACTCCGATTATTCCCAAAAGGGGCATGGAATTCTATTCTCCCAGTTTCCGGTGCTTTATCTAAGCCCATCCACTGGTTTCGGTAAACACCATTAATAACTGGCGCACACATAGCTCCAGCAAAAGCAGGATTGTAAGCCAGCCTAGAAAATAATTGATGTTGTGTAAACTGTACATCATTCTGAGCCATTAGCAGAACCCCGAAAAACGACAGTATAACCGTGTATAATATTTTCTTCATTTTAAATTTTATTTTGATTGGTATTATGGTGTTGAGGTTTTATGGTATTGTGGTCATAACACCACAATACCATAAAACCATAATACCTACTTTTTATCTATAAATAGAAACACAACCAGATCGTTTTTCATCAGAACCTGCCTCTGTTAATAAGTAGTAATACGGTCCTGGAGGAAGTGGATCACCGTCATGGGTTCCCTCCCAAGCGTCATTATTATTATATCTGTCAACTTCGTACACTAAGTCTCCCCAACGGTTGAAGACTTTCAAGCCTACATTTACACAGTCTGCATCAGGGATTCTTAATGCATCATTAAACCCATCATTATTTGGTGTAATAACATCTGGAATATCTGTTACAGAAGAAACCGCATTTACACTAATCGTAGAAGAAGAGGTAGATACATCTACGCCACATGTTGGATCGCTCAAAGTCCAAGTAACATTGCTAGAAGTTCCTAAGCCAGATACAGTTGTAATAGCACTATTTGGATTACTAAATACTACATTAGGATCAGAACTAGACCATCTTCCTTCTACCCCTGCTGGCAAGTTGGCCTCAATTGAAGTAGAAGAGACACCACAATCTAAGTTTGGAATTGGTAAAATATTGGATGTTACATCTGGCAATTCATTAATGGCAAGTGAGACTGGTTCGGAAGTACCACCTCCACAGCCTCCAGTGGTGGCTACTGTATAATTTCCACCTAAAGGATTATCCACAACGAAACTACCGTCCATAGATGTTCCTATAGATTCTCCATCTCTGAACCATTCAAATCCTGTTGCACCTCCAGCATTCATAGCGGTTAAGGTTACTCCATCTCCAGGACATAAAGTAGCACCACCAGTGCCATCATTAAGGGCGATTGTAGGTGCTGCTCCTGGCTCTGCAATAGCAACAGCCAATCCTTCAGACGGCATCCCTTCACAACTTCCAATTGCTGTATTAACCGTATAAGTACCAATGGTAGTTGCACTAGCCGCCACTTCAAAAGTTGGCGTATCTGTTGTAGCAACTAGCTCTCCATTCAAGAACCAATTATACACCGCTCCTACTCCTGCATCTGCAGTAGTCAAACTTACCGCATCTCCTTCACAAACACTTGCATTAGGTGTTGAAACAGCACCCGTTGTTGGTGCATCACTTACAGTGACCGTTAGCGCCTCAGAAGTCCCTCCGCCACAATCTCCACCTGTAGCCGCAACGGTATAATTACCAGCAACTGGCGCATCTACCGTAAAGGTAGGCTGATCTGAAGTGCCTACTGATTCTCCATCTCTAAACCATTCATAAGCTGCATCTCCTCCTACACCAGAGGCATTTAAAGTAAGCGCATCACCAGCACATAAGTTTGGATTACTAGCCGAAAGGCTAGGAGCAGTCGAAGCCTCACCTACTGATATTTGCACAGCGTTAGAACTTGGTCCTTGACAATCTCCAATAGAAGGAATCATCGTATATGTTCCTGAAGAAGAAGGAATAGCACCTACTTCAAATAATGGGGTATCAGTCGTACTTATTAATTGATCTCCTTGATACCAATTGTAGCTAACGCCAGCCCCCAAATCAGTAGAAGAAATGCTTAATGTTTCTCCTTCACATAAACTATTATTAGCAGGTGTAATCTCTCCCGCAGGAGGTGTTTCCGAAACGGTAATAGTCACTGCATTAGAACTACCTCCTCCACATTCTCCGCCGCTAACAACAACGGTATATTCACCAGCCATTGCATTTGACACAGAGAAGAAAGGATCAGAAGTAGCACCTAGCGATTCTCCATCTCTAAACCATTCATAGTTAGGTGTTCCTCCTACACCAGAAGCGTTTAATACTAAATTATCTCCTACACAGATATTTGGATTATCCGTAGTTAAAGATGGTGTTTCACCTGCATCTCCTACAGAAATGGTTACTGCATTGGAAGCCGTGCCTTCACATCCATTTCTGGTTGGAATCATGGTATAAGTACCTGCTGTTGCTCCTATATTAAAGGCTGGATCAGGTGTACTACCTAAAGACACTCCATCTCTGAACCACTCATAATTCGTTCCTGCGCCTAAGTCACTAGCAGATAAAGAAAGTGTTTCACCACTACATAGGCTAGTATTATTAGGGGTAATCGTACCTCCATTTGGTGCCTCTGTTACACTTAAAACAATTCCGTTAGATACTGAATTGCTACATTGTGAATTTCTTGGTCTCACGGTATATGTTCCTCCATTCACTAAATTATCACCACTGACTGAAATAAATGGATCAGAGGTTGCAGCAAATGCAACTCCATCTACTAACCAATCAAAAGAAAGACCTGTTTCATTAGCTTGTGCGTTGAGCATGACCGTTTCTCCGCTACAAAAATTAGTTTGATCTGCTGTTAAGCTAGTAGTTACTGCTGGAATAACTGTAACATCCACTGCGCTAGAAAGAACACTAGCACATCCTTCTAAGGTTACCTCTACGGAATAACTACCCGTATTAGCAAGCGTCACCCCTTGCACTGTTGTAAAAGGTCTATTGGTAACTGCAAAATCAGTTCCGTCTAAAAACCATCTATAGGTTACATTTCCTATAGCTTCATTAGCTCTTATAATAAAAGTATCTCCTTCACAGAGTACTGGATTATCAATGATTAAATTACTTGGTATTTGCGAAGTAGAAGACACATCAATAGATAAAACACTAGATGGTGTTCCGGTACAACCGTCTTTAACAGCCACTACCGTATAGCCACCTGATAACTCATCCGTCGCTCCTCCTAATTGTAGGCTTGGTTCCGTAGTTCTTTGAATTAAAACACCATCTCTAAACCATTCATAAGTAGTACCCGCTCCTAAGTCTGTAGCGGTTATGGTTACATCTTCACCAGAACAAACCTGACCGCTCGTACCACCAATACCTACACTAGCTCCTCCTTGACCAATTGCTAGCGTTGTCGCCGCCGATTGTCCTCCTGCACAGCCATTTTGGCTGGCAGATACAGTATATTCCGCATTATCGGCTGTGGTTGCATTAGGAATGGAGAAAAGTGGCTCATTTGTGGTTGCAATAGCCTGCCCATTTCTATACCAAGTATAAACCGTACCCGCTCCCAAATTCGTAGCCGTGAATTGGATAAGTCCTCCGCCACATACATCACCAGACGGGCCACCAATACCAACTGCTGGAGGTGTTGAGAATGAAATAGCAACAGCATTAGAAGAAGGACTCGGACAACCATTCTGTGTTACTGATACAGAATAAGTACCTGAATCACTAACATCTAAAAATGGTTCAGCAGTAGTAGCAAATACAACCCCATCGCGAATCCATTGATACGTTGTACCTCCTCCTGAAGCATTCAATCGTACTGTGCTTCCAGCACAACCACCCAAACCATTGGTAGGTCCTGTCAAAGTTGGAGCCTGTGGTGCTGGCTGAACAGAAACAGGTATGGTTACAGATGCAGAACATCCTAGGTCAGTAGTAACCGTTAAAGTATAGTTGCCACTTTCTGCAGTTGTTAGACCAGGTAATTGAATTTGATATACAGAATTAATATTGTCCAAACTACCAGACTGGGTAAACCCATTAGGTCCTGTCCAAGTAAAAGTCGATCCACCAGAAATACCATTTGTAATTCCTGAAACGGCTGGTGCTGCAGATTGTCCTGCACAAAAAGTTCCGTCTCCACTAAGCGGTCCAAATGCCGGAATATTAGCAGGATCATTACAATCAACAACGGGATCTACTGGGTCAACGGGATCTACTGGAGGAGCTGGATTAATTTCTTGAAAATCAGAGTTGCCATTTCCAAATGTATCGGGAGGGTTAGAAATAGAAGTAACTGTATTTCCATTACTATCCGTAGCTGACGGCACACCATTGATATCAACAGGTGGCGTTCCAACACCTAATATTCCATCCACAGATACCGTAGGGCTTCCATCTGGAAGGCCTGCTTCTGCAACATCAAACAATCCATCATCATCACTATCTAAATCTCTAAAGTCACCAGTACCATCTCTATCTGTATCAACCAAAATATTATAAACAATGGTATTACCATTAGCATCTGAAACAACGATTCCATTCACATTAACAGTAGGAGTTCCATTACCTATAATACCGTCATTGTCTGGATCGGAGCCATTATTCTCTCTTACATCAAGAATACCGTCATTATCAGAGTCTAAATCTATATGGTCTCTAACGCCGTCACCATCTGTATCCACTGGAGTATAGTTTAACACAGCATCAAAAGTATCAGAAGTTTCTAATGAATTATGAAGACCATTATTCCCAAAATTACTGCCATCAATCACGCCATCTCCATTCACATCTAGTTGCGTGTGTCCTGCCTCTATCAAATCAAGAATACCATCATTATCAGAATCTAAATCGAAAATATCAGGAACACCATCACCATCTGTATCACCATTGTTCAATGCGACAGCCAATTCTTCTATATCCGAAATACCATCATTATCGTCATCTAGATCAACATCGTCTGGGATACCATCACCATCATTATCCAATACTGGAGTAGGTGCTGGAGTACAATCTCCAATTACTTGGATATTAAGGATACCCGTTCCAAAGTTACTAGCCTCTACAAAAGCCCAGCTATCTAGCAACACCATATTACCTGCATTGCCTGAATACGTATATGGAGCATTGCCTGGGCGTGCGTTGCCTGCAGTACCGCCTCCACTTACAGGTCCACCTACATTAGAGTGGTCGTAGAAAAAATTATCATCTGGACTATTTACACCATTTAATCTAGAAATGGTTACTCCACCGAGGTTATTCTCCACATCTTCCATAAGGATATGTACTTCTCCACCTCTTACTTTTAATTCATAATTGAATTGGAAATTAGGATTAGCACCTATTACATTTCCTTGTCCATCTAGACCATCCCAGAAAATATCATTGGTACCACCTAAAACAGCTTCTGCTTCTATAAAGCGATCTACTGGATCGTCGAAGGAACCATTATTATTTAAATCCAATCTTAGTTGTGCTAAACCAGGCACTTGAGAAGAAAATACAAAGCTACCTCCCTCGCCTTCTTCCATCGTTAGATTGGGATCGCAAATCCCTCCCGCTGGTACATTACCTGAAAAACCAAAAGGGTTTTGGCCTTCGTTCAATGCAGGCACTTGCGAAAATAGCCAAGTAGAATGAGTATTTTGAGTACCCTGATCCAGACGAATATCAGTCACTGTAGCCTGAGCAGGCATATTGGGATCAGGGGAATTAAAGAATACTTTATTATTCCAAAGTAAGCCAGAATCTTCCGCTTGAGGATCATATAAATAATTCATCCCTTCTTGCCAAGAACTTGGATCACCTGATCTAGTAAAGTTGCCAAAGTTCCAAGAGCTATAAGTAGCCATTTGGTCACTGTCAACAATTCCTCTAGAATTAGAATAAATAGGGAATCCAAAGGGATCAGCTTGATCAAAATCCACTTGGTATAAATAACCAGACCTAGTAAGAATAAAAAATGTAGGAGAAGTGGTATTTCCGTTACCACTTACCATAGAACGGTATTCATTAGAATACACTCTACCTTCTACAGCAGTACCTCCATTATTTCCCGCAGCAGACTGCGTAACCGTAATATCCCATGCTAAACTTACTCGACCGTTAGTTGGTTGATCCGCCGCTCGGGTCCAAGCTGTACCATTTAGGATATTTGGAAATACACTAGCATTCTCATTTTCAGGTGGATAATCTAAGATGACTGTCCACACACCCGCTTCACCAGCTTGTACCTGAACAACACCAGGATTATATCCTTGTCCATTTGTATTTCCACCTCCAGTGGGACCTGCTAATTCTTCAATATTATTATTAATGATTGCAAGTCCATTACTACCATCAAAACGAGAATGTAAAGAACCATCAGGACGATATACGGAAATAAAACCACCCACGATGCCTACATGACTGGAACCTACATTAATAAATTCTCCGCTTGACGCATATACCTTCGTTTGTTGGTAATTCGTTTCATTCACAGCTGGAGTAGGAGCTATCAAGTAGAACAAGCGAAATCCAGGATAATCCCAAAAGTCTTTTGAACCTTCCCCTAATACCAGTTGGTTGCCCAATAATAATAAGGCTATAACAACTATAAACTCCCGACAGGGAGGAGGGTAAAATAATCGCTTCATAAATAAAATTTAGATGTTACTAAATAGTTTATGTTAAATACATTAGGATTGAAAATTCGATAACTCTTAAAACACGCAAGAGTTACAATCCTAAGTCTTGGTCAAAAATGATTTGTCTATTTTTAGGGTAGCTATCAAAGAAGAAAGCAAATAAGCGTAAATACCCTTACTTCCTCAATCATTATCTTACAGTAAAAAATAAGTGTCTGTGCAAGTCGGATGTAAGCTACTTTTGGAGTGAATCATTACTAAACTAAGCAAAACATATTATATTTTATCATAATAAATATCTTGCTGATTTACGAAAGAATCAAAGAGAAAGATACTTTCGATGCCCAAAAAGAAACCTTTGGGCGTTTTTTGGACTAAAAAATGAGTGAAAGTAACCTAAATAGTATATATCAAATTAAGCTAATGTTGCTTCTAAAGTTGGAAATTCTATTAAGAAAGAATGAAAAACTTATGGAAATAAAAAAAAATTATACTTTAATTTTAGGGACATAAAGTTATAATAAACAACACTTTGTGTGTACTAGAAAAACTTCTTTGAGATTTTTGACTAAGATAGAAAACTGTGTGTTTATTTACCTAATATTTAAGTTATTATTAATGTAAATTATTATCAAATATATTAGAAAACGGTCGTTTTTCTGCTCTATTTGATTCTATCGGGATTATTCTTAACAAAACCTTTCCAACCTCCTTTTTGTAAGGATTTTCCAAGCCGATTAGAAGTTTGAAAGTGATGACAAATAGCAGCTGCAATCGCATCAGATGAATCAAAAGTAGCGCTTATTATTTTCGTATTGAGAATCGTCTCAATCATAGCTGCTACTTGCTCTTTAGAAGCATTTCCGTTACCTGTTACGGATTGTTTGATCTTTTTGGGAGCGTACTCCTCTATCGTAACGCCTTTTGTAATAGCCGCAGCAATTGCTACGCCCTGCGCACGTCCTAATTTCAACATTGATTGGACATTTTTACCAAAAAAGGGAGCCTCAATTGCCATCTCCTTCGGTTGGTGAATGTCTATTAATTGTTGAAGACGTTCAAATATCTTTTTAAGTTTTAATTGTTGGCTATCTAGGTGGGCTAATTTGACTAAACCATGCTCTATTAAGAAGAGCTTCTTGTTACGGACTTCAATAATAGCATAGCCTAGAATGTTCGTTCCAGGGTCAATGCCTAATATTTTATGGGAAGATTTAATTGAAGTGTTTTTAATGAGGGTGATTGAGGAAAGTATAAAGTTATTGAGGGTTATT
>CALJIQ010000017.1 GCA_937973995.1 uncultured Saprospiraceae bacterium | reverse complement strand
AGTAGTCTGACAAAAATAAGTTAACAACTTTGCTTTTCAGTTGATTGATTATTAATTACTGATTATTAGCTAATTAGGCGTGTTCAGTAGCGTCTGGAAAATAATTAATAATCAATAATTAATAATGTCACACTACTTAACAACTCAAAAATAATCATTTGACAGGAATCGGAGGGCTAGTTTGTTCTTTGAATTTATATTGTATGGTTTGCATTCCTTTCTCATAAGGAACCGCAAAACGATAGGTCGTATTAGGGAATTGAATTAGTTCTTCCCCTTCTTCCCCATGAATCAGCAACTCCCCTGGGTTAGCTAAAGGAAGGCTATGCTGATGCTCTCCGTCTTCATTATAAAAATCTAATTGCAATTCTTTTTTGACCATATAATTCTTTTGAGGTACGCCTTGGGTAATCTGTTTGGCATCAAAAGTTAATTCTGATTGAACCGTTTGTAATTCCATGATAATGACTGGTTCATAACCGAAGATATTTTCTTGCGTTTCCTCCACCGCCAAAAGTGGATTCGTAGTTCTCTGCATTTTGGCGTAGTAATTATCTATTATGGTTGAGCAAGTTCGCTTAAAATCTCGTACTATATTGTCCCCATCATCCTGCATAATACATAAGCCATCTAATGATCGAAACCAATCTCTTTCCTCTACATCAATGAAGCGTTCGCATTGGGCCTTATCGTATCCATTTTCAGCATTAAAGGCTTCACATTCTTCTCGGGTTTGGAAATAGACATCCTTTTCCGACATATACCAATCTTTACCATTTAAATGTTGAATAGCGGTACAATCGGACATAGAGAACCCATTCGCTTTATTAAATGCTCGACAAGTTTTTAAGGACGAAAACACATTGGCCCCTGTAGGATTTTCAAAACAAACACAACGATCATATTCATCACTTAGATTAAAGATAGCATGGGCTGTTTCGTGAATAGCCGTCCCATGATTAAACACCTCAGAGGTAAAAAGATTATAGGCTAAAAAACGAAGATTTCTGTGAAGGTAAGCCCCATCTCCATAAGTAGATTTATGCAATAAGCCAAAAGCATCTATGCCTGGAATGAGTGCATTTTTCAGAATTTCTGGATATAACTCTTTGTTATGATAATCCTCGGCAATAGCTTGACCGTCCATCTCATGATGGGTATAATAAAATTGCCAGAGATCTTTATTTTGATTGATTTTATTATTGGAATGGTACCCCTCAAATATCAATGTTTCCACCTCCCCTAGAAACCCTTCCCAATCTCGATTGTAATCGGTGTCAGGTAAAAAGCAAAGGTTAATGGTTTCGCGCATGGGTTTTCTAGAAGTGCTATACAATAGAATTTTTTCATCCGCCCAAGGAGATTTTCCAGCATCAAACTGAGCCATTTTTTTGGTCACACCTCCTTTCTTGTCATACACCTTAAAATGATATTCCACATTTGAAAAATCTTTAAAGCCTTGCTCAAAATGAAAGGATAATTCCACTTCATCCGTGAAGGTATCATAGGTCCAAGTATTTACTAATCCCCATTGATTATCGGATTTTCTTCTTTTGGAAGGTTGGTTATCGGAACTAGTATATAATTCGTACTCATATACAAACAATTCGATTGAAGCAATCCCATTTTCATCAGCTATAGCAGCTTTAAATTCGACGGACTGCCGACTGTCAGGATGTAAAGGACTATGAATCCAATAATCGAATTCAGAATGTCCAATGACAGGTTCTGAATAGATGGCGGGCTTGTTGGAGGAACAACTTTGTATAAAAAGGACTGCTAATAAGCCACTAATAAAAAGGAAACTTCTCATAAAATTGGGATTATCTTCTACGGGGTTAATAGAAATAAGAGATAGGCTATTAGCAAAATCTAATTTCCCTCTCTATTGTTTAGTCAAAATATAATTTCATAAGGGGTATAGTTGTTTAAACAATAATCAAGTTTCTACTATAATAACAATTTTTTTCTAGTTTTATTGGTAGAACCAAGACAAACAATAACTTAAATTAGGACCGCTGGTGATGATAGGAACATACAGAGAGTGTAGTTTTAAACGCCTAAAAGCATATGGCAACTTAACCTAAAGCGTACTAATAAACGTTCGTCTCACTACTAAAATTTGAAAGGACAGGGAAATACGTGATTGAAGAATCAAGTATTATTAATATGCAAATGTTAAATAATTATTAATACAATATAAACTACTTATTCCACTTTTGCAACTGTTTTAACACTGCTTGGAAATCTTTTGGAAGAGCAGCTTTTACTGTTAACGCTTCATCAGAGGTGGGATGGGTGATGGTCAAATGGTGAGCATGTAAGGAAGACCGTGATAACAGTGGACGTTCTATTTGATCTTTTCCTAATCTGTATTTCTTTGATTTTATTTGGGATACAAAAAATTCTTTGCGGACGCCATATAATTTATCTACCATTAGCGGAAAGCCGATAGATTCAAAATGTACTCTAATCTGATGGGTTCTACCTGTTTTGATCGCTACTTCAACTAATGAGAATTGTTTAAAATACTCCAATACACGATAAGAGGTGATCGATACTTTTCCTTTATTGGAAACCATCATTTTACCCGCTATCGCAGGGTGTGGGGCTATTGATTTTTCAATTAATCCTTGCTCAGGTTGAACGATTCCATCTACCAATACCCAATATAATTTATCTACTACTCGATCCTGAAATTGCTTGTTTAAGTTTTTATGGGCTTGCTCATTTCTAGCGAAACAAATGACACCGCTTGTTTCTTTGTCCAACCGATGAACAGGTAGTACTTGTTCAAAAGTAGTTCTTAAATAGCTTAACAAATTGGGTTTAGTCGCATCAAAACGATCAGGAATGCTAAGGAAGTTAGGAGGTTTATTAATGACCAGCATATCTTGGTCTTGGTGAAGGATTTCTAGCTTTTTCAAAGAAAGAGAGGTAAGAAATTAGAATTGGAATAAAAATAATATCTGAAAAAGAGGCTATCTCATAAATAAAACGCTGAGAAATAGGAGAGAGTAATTGAACGCAGAGACGCGGAGGCGCAGAGAATAATTTGGACTCTGCGCCTCTGCGTTCAAAATTTAATTTCGCCAGAAATTTCTGCGTTTGGCTTATGATGCAAACTCTTGGAGATCTCTTAATTACACAAATTTATCAGAAGTCAAGGAAGCCCCAATATACTCTCGATTCATTCGAGCGATATTTTCTACAGATATTTCCTTTGGACATTCCGCTTCACAAGCGGTAACATTGGAACACAACCCAAATCCTTCTTCATCCATCTGGCTTACCATGTTCAAAACACGCTGCTTCGCTTCCAGTTTGCCTTGAGGTAATTGATTTAAATGAGACACTTTAGCAGAGGTAAATAACATTGCCGAAGCATTCGGACAAGCTGCTACACAGGCTCCGCAACCAATACACGTTGCCGCATCAAAAGCGGCAGAGGCCGTATCCTTATCAATAGGAATGGAATTACCATCCACTGCTTGACCTGTATTAACGGAAATGAAACCACCTGACTGAATAATGCGATCAAAGGCCGATCGATCTACTACTAAGTCTTTAATAACTGGAAAAGCTTTTGCTCTAAAGGGTTCTACCACAATCGTATCGCCGTCTTTGAATTGTCGCATATGCAACTGACAGGTAGTGGTCCCTCTTTGTGGTCCATGTGGTTGTCCATTTATAACCATACTGCAAGCGCCACAGATCCATTCTCTACAATCATGCTCAAAAGCAAGAGGTTCTTTCTTTTCTTGGATTAACTGCTCATTTAATACATCCAGCATTTCCAAGAAACTCATGTGCTCACTTGCCAATATTTTATAGGTTTCTAGACTTCCTTTAGACTGATTATTTTTTTGTCTCCATACCTTTAAGGTAAGATTCATATCTGACATAAACTATTATTTAGGGGTCAGGGGTCAGGAGTCAGGAGTCAGAGTTTGGCACAAGCCTCACTCCTGACCCCTGACTCCTGACTCCTCAAACCTATTTGTACGAACGTGTCTTTAATTCAATATCTTTAAATTCTAACTCTTCTTTATGGAGTGTAGGATCTTGATCGGTATCCGTCCATTCCCAAGCAGCTACATAGGCATATTCATCATCTCTCCGTCTTGCCTCCCCTTCTTCGGTTTGATATTCTTCTCGAAAATGACCACCGCAACTTTCCTTTCGATCTAATGCATCCACTGCAAATAGTTCTCCTAGTTCCAAGAAATCTGCGACTCTTGCAGCTTTCTCTAGTTCCGAGTTGAATTCTTCTTGAGTACCAGGGATAAATACATCTTTATAAAATTCTTCTCTTAACTCACGGATCATTTTTCTGGCTTTTATCAAGCCTTCTTCATTCCTCGCCATCCCGCAATATTCCCACATAATTTTCCCTAATCTTCTATGGAAACTTTCAACAGACTGATTTCCTTGAATATCCAATAAATTCTGTAAGCGATTGCTTACATCTGCCTCTGCTTGCATAAACTCTGGGCCATCGGGATCAAACTTAGGTGTTCTAATCTCTTTAGATAAGAATGTACCTACGGTATAAGGGATAACAAAATAACCGTCCGCCAATCCTTGCATTAAAGCGGATGCACCTAACCGATTGGCGCCGTGATCGCTAAAGTTGGCTTCTCCTAAACAGAATAGACCAGGAATATTTGTTTCTAAATGGTAATCTACCCATAAGCCTCCCATCGTATAATGTACCGCAGGATAAATCTTCATCGGCATCACATAAGGGTTTTCCCCAGTGATTTTTTCGTACATCTCAAATAGATTCCCATATTTTTCTTCTACTACTTTGGTCCCTAACTCTGTGATTGTTTTAGCATCCGGATTTTTAAGTCCTTTTGAAAAAGCTTGAGACTTTCCATATCGCTGTACCGCAGAAGAGAAATCTAGGAATACTCCTTTACCTGTTGGTACGATACCATTCCCTTCGTCACAGGCTATTTTAGCCGCTCTGGATGCCACATCTCTAGGTACTAAATTCCCAAATGCAGGGTATCTTCTTTCTAAATAATAGTCTCTAGCTTCCTCTGGTATATCTAAGCCCGTTTTCTTGCCTTCACGAATAGCGATCGCATCTTCTTTTGTCTTAGGTACCCATACCCGCCCATCGTTTCTCAGACTTTCGGACATCAAAGTTAACTTGGATTGGTATTCTCCAGATTGAGGAATACAAGTAGGGTGGATTTGTGTATAGCATGGATTAGCAAAATAAGCTCCACGCTTCACTACTCGCCATCCAGCACTTACATTACTGCCCATAGCGTTGGTCGATAAATAAAAAACATTTCCATATCCACCCGTTGCTAAAATCACGCAATGCGCTGCATGTCTTTCTAGTTCACCTGTCAATAAATTTCTCGCAATAATCCCTCTAGCCTTACCATCAATCTTCACCAAATCCAACATTTCATGACGATTGTACATCTTCACACTACCTCTGGAAATCTGCCTAGAAAGTGCCTGATATGCTCCTATCAATAGTTGTTGTCCTGTTTGTCCTCTTGCGTAGAAAGTACGACTAACCTGTACCCCACCAAATGACCGATTCGCTAATAAGCCGCCATATTCCCTTGCAAATGGAACCCCTTGAGCTACCGCTTGATCGATGATTTCCACACTCACTTCTGCCAAGCGATGTACATTCGCTTCTCTACTTCGATAGTCTCCTCCCTTCACGGTATCGTAGAAAAGACGATATACACTATCTCCATCATTTTGGTAGTTCTTAGCAGCATTGATTCCTCCCTGTGCAGCAATCGAGTGCGCTCTTCGAGGACTATCATGAAAAGTAAAGCATTTCACATTGTAGCCCAACTCTCCTAAAGTAGCCGCCGCAGCTGCACCTGCCAAGCCCGTACCTACGACAATTACATCCAGACGCCGTTTATTATTAGGCGCCACCAAAGGCATAGAGCCTCTATAATTGACCCACTTAGTGGCTAAATCGCCTTGTGGAACTTTTCCTTCAAAACCCATACATTGATTTTTTTGAGGGGTCAGTAATTAAGAGATTGGGTCCGTTTTTTACTCCAACCTAACTCCTGAATAGCTGACTCCTATTTTGCTAACTATTTCTTAGGAAAAATAATATTGGAATTAATGCAAAACCTAATGGAATTAAAATCGAATAGGCTTTTCCTAGAAACTGAATAAAAGGGGTATATTTCTTATGATTTAGTCCCAATGTTTGAAAAGAAGATTGGAACCCATGCCATAGGTGAAAAGCAATGACCACCATAGATAGCACGTAAAATATCACAAAACCAATATTAGAAAAAGCGTCCATTACAGGGACATATAGGTTTTTAACCTCTACCCCATCGTAATTGACCATTGGCAATGTCCCTAATTTCATTTGTAACCAAAATTGGTATAAATGAATCAATAAGAAGACTAAGATAATAATCCCTAACCAACCCATGTTTTTTGCGAATCCTGCTACGGTGTTAGTGGCCTTCGTATTGTTTACCGCATAACCGCCTCCTTTGGCAGCTCGATTTTTCAGCCATAATAAAATCCCTTGTACAGCATGTAGTAAAATGAAAGCATACAAGCCGTAGGAAGTGATTTTAATGAATGGGTTAGAGGTCATGAATTTGGCATACAAATTAAATTGCCGCCCTCCATCATCTATTAATAGTTGGAGGTTGCCAGTGAGGTGCACTAGCAGGAAGACAATTAAAAATAGCCCAGTCAAACTCATCACGAGTTTCTTTCCAATAGAAGAAGTCAAAAAAGTACTGAACCAACTCATCGTATTACTATTTTGTTTAATTTGTATGAAAACGATCCACAAGATAGAAATTGTTGGCGAATCCTTGCAAAAGTATTGATAAAAGGCAATTCAACCGTATAACATTCTGTTCCTTATATTATTTAGAATTATTCTAATTTTGTCAAAAAAGTGCCTGTGTTTACTAGGTTTTTCTCAATTTGAATGAACTTAGAAAATGAATTCTTCGTCATATGCCTACAAAAACAGAAAAAGTAAAATTAAAAGACTTCTTGTCAAAATTTCCATTAGTAGAATTGCCCATCACCCTTGGTAATGATAGTCACCATTTGTTTAGTCGTTCTAATCCACCTTTAAATCCACTGTTCATTCAGACTTACATAACCCTAATGGAAGGGGTTATAGAAGATGAGTTTACAGAAATAGTGCCTTGTTTTTCCATACCTGATACCCAGGATTTCCATGCGATTGTATATTGGAAGGCGAGTTTAATGGATTATCAGTATATCCTTGCCACTTTTACTAAAAAAGGGATTCCTATTTCAAGAAAAGTAATAGGAGGAACTTATTCTGATGGAGAGGTGATTGTTCAATCAATTGCTACCATTGATAGTGATTGGACGATTCATATTGTAACGGGTCGTTCTTCCATAGGGGAAGAATATGATGCAGCTAAGAGTACGGCAATTGAGATAGAATTATTGCCAGATGGGCATTTTGCGGAGGAGTAAGATTTTGGAGGAATCTCCACTTCAATATCAACCTCAAAATTACTTATAAGAAGCTGCGGTTGATATTGAAGTGAGAATGGAGGTTAAGAGTGTGTCTAAAATTTATTTCGAGTTGAAAATCAATAGTTTGCGGTTCTGAGGAAGAAAAAATTAGTGCGTTTAGCGAGCTAAGTAAACTAATTTTTCAAAGTCAGGTTCGTAAAATATTGGTTTTCAGCCGATAGAAATTTAGACATACTCTAAGCAGCTTCTGCTATCAGTATTTCTTCTCCCTGCTCAAACGATGCCTCATAAGCTAAAATAAAAGCTTTTGCTGCTTCTAAAGCCTCTGCACGTTTGGTGTAGGTCTTTGACTCTAATAAGTCATTTCTCACCATAAATCCTCTCTCTTCATCCCCATATAGCAATCTTGCATCTATTTCTGAACCATCATACTCTACGGTATCCCATACACTCCAAGTGCCTTTTCCGTCTTCAAATTCCATGTAGATAATATAATCCGAAAACGAACGCTGTGCCTTGTACTTAGGCATTTCATCAAAGTTTATCATATCTTTTTTGTTTTAAATAGTAAATAGACTTGTTACCCTTTAATAAACAGCCGTCTGAAAATATCTTTTTTCGCTATTTTCCTTTAAAAAATAAGTCCGTAGCTGGGCTATGCACTGATTTTTTAAAGAAAACTATCGAAAAAATCTAAAATTCATACAACCATT
>CALJIQ010000016.1 GCA_937973995.1 uncultured Saprospiraceae bacterium | reverse complement strand
AACCAACAATCAAAATATCTTATGCAAGTACTCCAATCAACAATCAATACCAATAGCCAACAATTTAAGAGCAATGAGGAAAAGATGACGGTGCTGCTACAGGACCTACAGAAGCGAATGGAAGGTAGTTTGTTTCAAGGTTCGGAGCGATCCATCGCAAGAGCTCGAAAAAGAGGGAAATTTTTGGCAAGAGAACGAATAGAATTTCTATTAGATCAAGATAGCCCTTTTTTAGAGTTATTACCTCTGGCAGGGATGGAACGAAAAGGTGGGTTTGGTGCAGGAGGTACCACAGTTAGCGGGATTGGATTAGTGGCTGGTAAGCTATGTTTAGTCAGCTCTAATATAGGAACTAGAAAAGGGGGAGCAACAGATTATCATACCGCATTTAAGGGCTTGAGAATCGGTCAGATCGCTAGAGAAAATAGATTACCGAGTATCAATTTAGTGGAGAGCGGTGGAGCGAATTTACCCGATCAAGCTAAAATTTTTAATTACGGTGGAGAAAGTTTTCGAGAAATTACTAGACGATCAAAAATGGGAATTCCTTCTATCTCGGTAGTGTTTGGTAATGCTACCGCAGGGGGGGCATACATACCTGGTATGTCTGACTTTGCGATCTTTCAAAAAAAGAAAGCCAAAGTGTTTTTAGCAGGACCTCCCTTAGTGCAAATGGCGACTAAAGAAGTGGCTACCGCAGAAGAATTAGGAGGGGCGGAAATGCACAGTCGAATTTCTGGCGTGACGGATTACTTAGCAGAGGATGAATTAGATGGGATTCGGATCGCCAGAGAAATTATGAGTTTGATAAAAGTGGATACGCCTCATTTTATTCCTACTGAAAAAATCCTTCCTCCGAAATATGATTCCAATGAATTATTAGGCATTATTCCTGCCGATCCGAAAATACCCGTTGATGTTCGAGAACTAATTATGCGGATGGTAGATGGCTCGCAGTTTTCTGAATTTAAAAAAGAATATGGGAATACGATGATTACGGGTTGGGCAAAGATTCATGGGTATCCCGTTGGCATCATCGGCAATAATGGAGTGATTTTTTCAGAATCTGCTAATAAAGCAGCTCAGTTTATTCAGTTGTCTAACAAGAATGATATTCCTTTGCTGTTTTTACAAAATACCACTGGCTATATGGTGGGGAAGGCGTATGAAGAGGGAGGCATCATCAAGAATGGGGCAAAATTAATCAATGCAGTATCCAATAGTGAAGTGCCATCTATTACACTAATGATTGGCAATTCTTACGGCGCAGGAAATTATGGAATGAATGGACGCTCTTACGATCCCAGATTTTTGTTCAGTTATCCTAGTGCAAAAATAGGGGTGATGGGTTCCGAGCAATTGGCAGGCGTTATGGAACTTGTCCAGCGAGCATCTGCAAAATCCTTAGGAAAAGAATACAACGAAGAACAAGGTAAAATCGCCAAACAAATGTTGATTGCAGAGGCAGAAAGCAAAGCCTCTGCTTGGCATTCTACCTCAGAATTATGGGATGATGGCTTGGTGGACCCTAGAGAAACTAGAAACTATCTTGGATTTAGCTTAGCCATCCTTTATAACCAGCCTATTAAAGGGGCGGATGGATATGGCGTTTGGAGACATTAGAGTAATGCCATAGATTTAAGGATTTTCGATTAAAAAGTTCAAGCGCAAGTTCAAGTTCAAACTCAAAAACTAGACGTTGACACCCTTGAACTTGTACTTGAGTTTGCAATTGAACTTTAAACAATGTGCATTTTCTCTTATTTCAATAATATTGGATATTTGAGGAAGAAGGCTTCGCTTCTGACAGTCGTTAGACGGTCTGACAACAAAGTGGTCTGACAGCGAAGCGGTCTGACTTCTAAAATAAAAGTATGCAAAAAGAAAAAGTAATCATAGCCAATATGAGCGGTTTTTACGGAGACCGATTCACAGCGGCGAAGGAGATGATAGAAGGTGGACCGATCAACTTTTTAACAGGCGATTATTTGGCAGAATTGACGATGTTGATTCTTGCTAAAAGCAAAATGAAAAAACCTGAATTGGGCTATGCCGTTACCTTTCTAAAACAAATGGAAGGAATCATGGGACTATGTTTGGATAAAGGAATTAAAGTGGTGGTAAATGCGGGTGGATTAAATCCTATTGGCTTGGCGGATGCATTAAGAGGAGTGGCAAAAACCTTACAACTCCATCCAAAAATAGCATCTATTCAAGGAGATAATTTGATGCCTAGAATGAAAGACTTAACTGTTCAAGGTGCTACTTTAAACCATTTAGATACAGGGGCTAATTTTTTAGATAGTGGTAGAACTGCGGTCTCTGCCAATGCTTATTTAGGCTGTTGGGGAATTGTATCCGCCTTGGATAAAGGCGCAGACATTGTGGTAACGGGTAGGGTAGCGGACACCTCTTTAGTCATGGGACCCGCTGCGCATTATTACAATTGGCGACAAACGGATTGGGACGCTTTAGCAGGTGCAGCAACTGCAGGGCATATTATTGAATGTGGCGGTCAAGCGGTCGGTGGCAATTACTCTTTCTTCGAAGAAGTTCCTAGTTTTGATAATGTTGGTTTCCCCATAGCAGAAATTGCTAGGGATGGAAGTTCTATTATTACTAAACATGATGGAACTGGAGGTGTTATTAATATCGGAACCGTAACGGCACAGTTATTATATGAAATCAATCAACCTGCCTATATTACGCCTGATGTGGTCGCGCATTTTGATACGATTCAATTAAAAGAAATTGGAAAAGATCAGGTAGAAGTCAGTGGCGTGAAAGGAACACCTGCTACGGATTCAGCCAAAGTAACCATCAATGCCATAGATTCCTTTCAAAATCAAATGATCTTTTACCTAGCTGGATTGAATAATGAACGCAAAGCAGAAATTTTAAAAAATCAATTTCTCAAAAGTGTGGGAGGCGAGCAAACATTCGACCATATTTGCTTCCAGTATATTCCAACGAACAAGGACAACCCTCAATCCAATGAAGAGGCTTTTGCTACCTTAAAAGTGGTGGTAGAAGATAAAAATCCTTCTAAGGCAGGTAGGTTATTTACCTCCAAGATAATTGAGTTAGCCTTGTGTTCTGTCCCTGGATTTTGCATACAATCCGCTCCTCAATCCGCTAAACCCAAAGTAGTACATTTTCCTGCCTTGATAGGAAAACAGCATATTACGCAGCAAATTAGCATGGGCGAGGAGCAATGGGAGATCAAAGAAATAGCCTATGATACCAGTGACCTTCAATTGACAAAGAACTTCTCCCTACCAAATTTTACCTTTGATAGGAATGACACAAAAGAAATATATTTGGGGGAGTTATACGCTGCAAGGTCAGGAGATAAAGGCGGTAACGCCAATTTAGGAGTCTATGCTAAGAATCTAAAAGCTTATGCTTTCTTGAGATCCTATTTAACGGTTGATAAATTTAAGGAACTATTAGCTGATTCTGTGGACTATGAAATAGAACGGTATGATTTTCCCAATTTACTAGGTCTAAACTTTTACCTCAAAGGATTTCTAGGGGACGGAGTGGCAGGTAATAATAAAATTGATCCGCAGGCAAAGACTTTAGGAGAGTATTTACGGGCTAAAAAAATTGAAGTGCCTGTTTCTTTATTGACATAATAGATTGTTTGATTGTTTGATGGTGTCGCTTCGCTGATTGTTGAAAATCAGGAGGGCGAATAACCATTAAAAGTACTTAGACAGAATTGACGAAATCCCGTCCGATGGCTACCGCCGTCGGATGGGGAGGCTCATCGGACGGCGCAGCCATCCGACGAGTGAACCAACTGTTTATTAATTCTGTCTAATTATTAACAATCAAACAGTCAAACAATCATCACAACATTGAAACCAATCAACACCATACTAATCGCCAATAGAGGAGAAATCGCCTCTAGAATCATTCGCACCTGTAGAAAAATGGGGATTAAAAGTATCGCCGTTTTTTCGGATGCAGATAGTGAAGGCTTATTTGTGCAGGAAGCAGATACAGCGGTTCATATAGGAGAAAGCAGCCCTACGGCCTCTTATTTAAATCAAGAGATGGTAATCGAGGTGGCTAAACAGCAAGGGGCGGATGCGATCCACCCGGGCTATGGGTTCTTATCTGAAAATACGAGTTTTGCTAAAAAATGCGAAGACGCAGGTATTATTTTTATTGGACCGAATCCCGCTGCCATTGAAGCAATGGGGTCCAAATCGAGAGCAAAAACCATCATGAGGGAACATGAGGTTCCGGTGATACCAGGGTATCAAGGCGAAGACCAAAGTGTCGAGCGATTGGTGAAAGAAGCAAAGAAAATTGGTTTTCCCTTATTACTAAAAGCAACTGCAGGCGGTGGTGGAAAGGGCATGCGGATTGTCCATAAAGCATCCGAATTAGAAGCAAGTATAGCGGGAGCGCAAAGAGAGTCTAAATCCTCCTTTGGAGATGATGAATTAATTATCGAAAAGTATATCGCCAAAGGACGGCATATAGAGTTTCAAATTTTTGGGGATCAACATGGCAATGCCATCCATATTTTAGAAAGAGAATGTACGATACAACGTCGCTACCAAAAAGTCTTAGAGGAAAGTCCCTCTCCTGTGTTGGATGAAAAATTGCGGCAAGTGATGGGAGATGCTGCCGTTAAAGCTGCTAAAGCCTTGAACTACGATAATGCAGGTACGGTGGAGTTTATTTTTGATGATACGAGTAGAGAATTCTTCTTTTTAGAAGTCAATACCAGACTCCAAGTAGAGCATCCAGTAACGGAAGAAATAACGGGTCTTGATTTAGTAGCATTACAAATAGAGGTGGCAGAAGGAAAACCACTGCCGATCCAGCAATCAGAGGTAAAAGCTAATGGTTATGCCATTGAAGCTCGTTTATATGCCGAAGATCCCAACAATGATTTTTTACCAGCCACAGGAGTAGTAGAATTATGGGAGGTCCCTCCAGTAGAAGGGCTTAGAATTGAAACTGCCATTAAAAGTGGCTCCGAAATATCCATCCACTATGATCCTATGATTGCCAAATTGATCGTGTGGGACACCAATAGAAGGGCGGCGCATAGAAAGATGGCTTATACCTTGCGACATTTAAAATGTCTAGGGCTTACGACCAACCAAGACTTCTTATTGCATCTATTTGAGCAACCTGCCATCCAGCAAGGGGACTACGATACGCATTATATAAAGAATCATTTTGATGCTACTAAGAGTGGCGTGAAATCTGCACTACAACAAGAACTAGCAGCCATCGCAACTACCCTTGCGAATTGGAAACAACGGGAGCAACAACGGACCCTCTTGAGAGGCATTCCGTCAGGATGGCGTAATAATCGGTATGCCCCACAAGAAGTAACGTATCTATCGGGAGAATCGGAATTAAAAACCCAATATATTGCAAAAGGCGATCAGACCTTTGATTTTTGGGTAGGGGACAACCAAAGAGCGGTATCTTTGATTCGGACAGAGGCACCTAATTTGTCCTTTCGAGTAGATGGGGTGCAATACCAAGCTACCATGACTCAGAATGGAAATCAGGTTTTTGCCCATCTACCAGAGTCTGGCAATATAACATTAATAGAAAAAGAACGTTTTCCTGCTAAAGAAACAGAAAAAGTGAAAGGCGGCTACGAAGCACCGATGCCTTCTCAAATCATAAAAATATTAGTCGAGCAAGGACAAGCAGTAAAATCAGGAGATTCCCTGATGATTATTTCGTCTATGAAAATGGAAAATACCATAGCGGCGGATAAAGACGGAAAAGTGGCGGAAATATATGCTACGGAAGGACAAAGTGTGGAGGCGGGCTTTTTATTATTGAAAGTAGAATAGAAGAGATGGTTTGATGGTTAGATTGTTTGATGGTTATGTATAACTTTGACAATTCAACCATTCAGCCATCAAACAATCATAACTATGTATTTTAAGGAAGAACATAAATTATTTCGGGAAGGCTTCCGATCATTTTTACAACAAGAAGTAGTTCCACATATTGATAAATGGGAGAAAACGGGTACCATTGAACGCTTCATTTGGGAGAAATTTGGGGAGATGGGATATTTTGGAATCAATTACCCAGAAGCCTACGGCGGGTTAGCGTTAGATTTATTTTATACGGTAATCTTTTTAGAGGAACTACAGCGCATCCATTCTGGAGGCTTTGCAGCCGCGATGTGGGCACATGCCTACCTAGCGATGACTCACCTTAATGCAGAAGGAACTCCTGCGATCAAAGAAAAATATTTAGCACAAAGTATAGAGGGCAAAATGATTGGCTGCTTATGCATCAGTGAGCCTTTTGCTGGGTCAGATGTAGCCGGTATGCGGACGACGGCCATCAAGAAGGGGGATAAATATATTCTCAATGGGTCTAAGACATTTATCACCAATGGCGTCTATAGTGATTATTTAATAGTAGCCGCTAAGACCAATCCCGATCTAAAACATAAGGGGATGTCTATTTTATTAGTAGAACGAGACATGCCTGGGGTTTCTGCAAGCAAGCTAGATAAATTAGGTTGGAGAGCATCCGATACAGGAGAAATTGCCTTCGATAATGTAGAGCTTCCTGAAAAAAATCTAATGGGGCTGGAAGGAAAAGGCTTTGCCTACATTATGCAGCATTTTGCTTTAGAGCGATTAATAATGGGCATCAATGCACATGCCAGAGCAGAATATGCACTTGAGTATGCCATGCAATACCTTAAAGAAAGAGAAGCCTTCGGAAAAAAATTACAAGAGTTCCAAGTGCTTCGTCATAAGGTAGCCAAGATGGCAAGCGAAGTAGAAATGCACAAGACCTTTAATTATACCATAGCTAAAAGATTGAATGACGGAGAGTATGTCGTGAAAGAAGCCAGTATGTCCAAACTCTTATCCACCAAAATGGCGGATGAAGTCATTTACGAATGCCTACAACTATTAGGCGGCTATGGCTATATGGAAGAGTATCCAATGGCTAGGTTATTAAGAGATTCTCGCCTAGGACCGATCGGTGGTGGAACCAGTGAAATATTATGTGAGATTATTGCCAAGATGGTGTTGGATCAGAAGGTGTATGATAAGGCGGCTTCGTAATGGTTAGATGGCTTGATTGCTTGATTGTTGTCTAGTTAGTACTTGGACAGAAAGGACGAAACAATGATCTATTCCCGACCGATGGCTAACGCCGTCGGATGGGAAGGCTCATCGGACGGCGCAGCCATCCGACGAGTTAATCAACAGTTCTTTTATTTATTCTGTCTAACTTCTTAGACAGAATGAATGAAACAGTGAAGAACTGAGCAGATCACTTCGGAGTCATCAGATCAGACGCCTTCGTTCAATCTGATACCTTCAAGTGATCTGATTGATTGTTTCTTTTTTATGTCCAAGAACTTTAGATAAACCATCAAGCCATTAAACCATCGAGCCATCAAGCAATTTCAACAATCAAACAATCCTATCAATTTTGAAAATAATAGAATGCCCTAGAGATGCCATGCAAGGGCTACACGATTTCATTCCTACGGAGGTAAAAATTAAATACCTCAATTTATTATTACAAGTCGGTTTTGATACACTAGACTTTGGTAGCTTTGTGTCGCCCAAAGCCATCCCTCAAATGCGGGATACAGGAGAAGTAGTCGAGCAACTAGCCTTAGAAAATTCTCCTACCAAATTATTAGCGATTGTTGCCAATAGGAGAGGGGCAGTTAATGCGGTTGCCTATGACCAAGTGACGTATTTGGGCTATCCTTTTTCCATTTCAGAAACTTTTCAAATGCGCAATACCAATGCGACGATTGAAGAGTCCTTGGAACGAGTAAAAGTAATACAAGAATTATGTGTGCAACATGACAAGCAAATGGTCATTTATATCTCTATGGGTTTTGGGAATCCCTATGGGGATGATTGGCATGTGGACATTGTGCAATATTGGGTAGAGCGATTAGCAGACTTGGATATTAATATTTTTCAATTGTCCGATACGGTAGGCGTGGCACAGCCAGAGAGTATAGAATACCTATTTAGCAATTTAATTCCAGCTAGTCCCAACATGGAAATCGGGGCACATTTTCATACCACTCCCGATACGTGGTTAGAAAAAGTAGCGACGGCTTATGATAATGGCTGTCGTCGTTTTGATGGCACGATAAAAGGGATCGGCGGTTGCCCGATGGCGCAAAATCATTTGGTCGGCAATATGCCTTCTGAAAATCTACTTCAGTTTGCCCACTCAAAAAAGATTGAGACTAATTTAAATGAAACTGCTTATCTAGAAGCGATGGTGATGGCTAGTGAAATCATGTGATTTATAATCCGCATGGAATCATAAAGTAATGTAATAGTCAAGACCGTGTGGTCAACATCATGGGGTCAACATCTAGGCGGGTTAGCCGTTCAAAAACTGTTTGACATGAGGGAATATATTCCCGAACCGTTTACGGATGGGATGAAGTTTTTTTGAACTAGAATTTTTGGTTCTTTTTTTTCAATGAAAAAAGAACAAGTAAAATATTAGCCTCTAAAATCCCTCCTTCATCCCGTTTACAGGATAGATTTCTAATTCTAAAGACAATTCCACAATCATTTTATAAATGGAGGTATTAAAATCAAAGATCAATAAAAACAACCAGCAGTTTAAAGAGAACTATGCGGGTATGATGGACTTGTTGCAAGAATTGGACAAGCATATGGAGGATGCAAGATTTCAAGGAAAACCAGCCAGAATAGAAAGAGCCAGAAAAAACAACCAATACCTAGCCAGCGAACGGCTAGAATTGCTACTAGACAAAGACAGTCCGTTTTTAGAATTAATGCCACTAGCAGGCTTGGGCATTGAAAATGGATTTGGCGCAAATGGCACCACCATAACCGGCATTGGATTCGTCTCTAATCGTCTGTGCATGGTAACGGCAAATATCGGTACAAAGAAAGGCGGTACCATGGATTATGCCACTTCCTCCAAGAACACCCGAATGAATGAAATCATTTTGGAGAATCGCTTGCCTTGTGTCCAATTAGTAGAAAGTGGGGGCGCCAACTTACCCGATCAAGAAACCTTATTTGCTCTAGCAGGCATGAATTTTCGAGAGATGACTAGGCGGTCGGAAGCGGGCTTGACAACCGTATCCGTAGTATTTGGAAATGCTACCGCAGGTGGGGCATACGTGCCCGGGATGTCCGACTTATCCATTTTTATTAAGGATAGAGCCAAAGTGTTTTTAGCAGGTCCCCCTTTATTAAAAATGGCGACCAATGAAATAGCAACGGCGGAGGAATTGGGAGGTGCGGAGATGCATTCCAGAAAATCAGGCGTTTCGGATTATCTAGCACAAGATGAATTAGAAGGAATCAAACTAGCCCGACAATTGGTTAGTACCTTAGAACGACCCCAACCACATTTTGAACCAACGGATGCCATAGAAGAACCCTTGTATGATACGGATGAAATACTAGGAGTCATCTCCCCCAATATCCGAAAACCTTTTGATGTAAGAGAGATCATTAATCGAGTGACAGATGGTTCTAGATTTTTAGAATTTAAACCCGATTATGGACCGACCTTGGTTACAGGTTGGGCAAAAATCCACGGCTATCCCGTTGGGATTATAGGAAATAACGGCGTACTTTTTTCGGAGTCTGCCAATAAAGCCACCCACTTTATCCAACTGTGTAACAAGAATAATACGCCGCTGGTCTATCTTCAAAATATCACTGGTTTTATGGTTGGGAAGGAATATGAAGAAGGAGGCATTATTAAGCAAGGAGCGAAAATGATTAATGCCGTCGCCAATAGCAAAGTGCCCTCTATCACCATCAATATGGGCTCTTCCTACGGGGCTGGAAATTATGCCATGAATGGGCGTTCTTACCAACCCAGATTTATGTTTGCCTATCCCAATTCCAAAGTATCCGTCATGGGATCAGAGCAAATTGCAGGCGTGATGGAAATTATTCAAAGAGCTAAAGCCGAAAGAGTTGGACAACCTTTTGATGAAGCAAAATTTGCCCCCATTAAGCAAAAAATAATAGAGGATAATGAAGCCGTTTCTTCTTCCTGGTATGCCTCTGGGCATCTATGGGATGAAGGCATTATAGACCCCCGACAGACTAGAAATTATTTGGGATTTTGCTTAGCTGTTTTTAATCAACAGCGAATTCAAGGGACTCAATCTTATGGGGTTTTTAGGATGTGATAGATAGTGACATTTAAATCTCGGTGCAATTGTTCAAAAAAGATTACTCACTTTACAATTGATACATCAGACCAATTTATTCTTTGAAATGGTTGCGCTATTAGTTGGCATTTAGAGGAACGCATAATTTTGAAACAATAGACCTGTTTCTAAATACAAATTTCATAAAATACGCATACGACCATCTAACTCCGATTTTTCTGGAACTCTTTCTCCGAATGGGATAGCTCTACTTTTCAATATAGGATCGCTAATAATTTCATAGAAAGAAGCTAAGTATTCTTTCATATATATTTTTTGCGAGCTACTCAAGTCATTGCACTCTTTTATCAGTCTTTGGATTTCTTTTCGCTTGGAGCGAAAGTATTTTAATGTTTTTTTTCTTCTTTTCTTATCCGTAAAGTGTCCCATAAAAAATCGTTGTGTAGTACTTTGCATTCCTAGACTCACATTGGGTCTTGCATATTCCACCGCTACTAGCCCTGTCATATCAAAATCATAGGGAATTAAAAGAAATTGATTCTCTTTTTCTAAATGAATATATCGCAGATTTCTTCTAGCATTAATTTCCCAATCTTCATTTCCAATCATAAACTGGAATACCGTAAAATTGCTAACGTTATTTGGCTCAAACTCAGATATTGTTTTACCATAAGTATTGGATTCTACTCCTCCAAGACGTTCTGCTAATGCGTCAATATCTTCTAATAAAAAACCATAATATTCCAGTTGGTTAGGAGAATCGGTGTCTAAGTATTTGATTTTGAGTAACCGTACATTTAGACTATTTGGTGTAATTGTATTATACATTTTATAGACTAAATATTCTTTTAATACATTGTCATTAGCAGCGTCTGTAAGATTACAATGGGTCACTAATTTTAAGGAACGATGCTTTTCTCTCAGACCGCGATGTTCCAAATCATTTTTTGAAAATTTCAATCGTAAAGGAGGAAAGGTACAGTGTCGTCTTCTAGATTTTCCTCTCGGCTTAATGGAAATAGTTTTTTCCAATTGTTGCCCATTTTGATCCCGATAAACAAAGGTACCTTTGAAACTCCTGTCCGTATTTTTATGGGCTAACAGAGAATCAATAGGCAACCTAATAAGCACTTCTTCTACTTGTTCTCGTTGCAATTTATCAAAGATGCTCAAGGGGCTTGTTACTGGCAAAGAGGAAAAATGATCAGGGCTTGCACTTATAACTCCCACTTGATTACTTTCCGTAAATTGCCGATCAATGGATGTCAAATAATAGCAATTTTTTCCGCCAATCGTACCACTAAAAAATAACAATGAAACCAGAATAAGATGAATTGTCTTTTTCATAACAACGGGTATTGTAGAAGTGCGGGGTGCAGCTTGGAATTATTTTCTAAGCTGCCCAATCTACTTCTCATGAAAATGAATAATTTTTCAAGCGTTAAGTTTTATTACAAATTATATTTGCTTTATTTTAAATAAAAACAGTATTACTATCATTTCAAACAAAAATAAGTCATAAAGGTTTAGAAAATATGAATTTTTTTTGTGTATTTCACATCTTATTTTGGATCGCTAAGGTTTGGCAAAGTACGCTAAGTTGGGTATCCATCAATATAGCGACCAAAAGGTAAAATATGTAAATAAAGATAAATTGTTATGACATATTTTTTCAATGAATCACCCCGCAGCAAGCTGACGGTGCTATTCTTCAAGTCCTTCGTACAAAAATTGACTTTCAAGCGTATGGACTTTAGAACTTACAAAATTTTCCTTCCTGAAGCTGTAATGCTTTAGTAAAGCTGGTAAGCCTTGTTTTTTAAAAATGGTAATAGCAATATCTGCTGGACTTTGCCGAAGTTCTAGTCGTTTAAATAAGGGCACTAGAAAAATTTCTTCCCCTAACCTTCTCTTTTCAAGACCTTGTTTGGCGATGTTTACAATTTTGATTAATGATGGTAAAATACTTTTTTTGCCAATAAGTGTTTCAAAAGAAGTTCGAGCGCTAGCTTTTCGCAATAATTGCCAAGTTTTCCAAGGCAATTTATCCATTAGCCGTTTAGCAGGTTCTAAATTTTCTAGTATTCCCAAGGTTAAAGCAGCTGAAGTTAGTGTTTCTTTCGGAGGTTGTTGGCAACACATACGGCTTTCAATAGTGCCATGTTTGGGAACTAATCGGGCATTAAAATAACAGAAAGAATTTAGCGCATGAATATCCTGTACTTTAGGGCGAATAACAACCGTTTCCCCATTTAAAGCTTTACCAATAGATGGTTGACCATTTAGTAAAAAATTTTTAAAAGTTTTTTTACCTAGTACTCGTAGGTGTTGTTTTCCTCTTTTAACCAACATCGGTTTAAATTGTAGTAAGTATTGAAAATAGCCCTCAATGGATTTAAATTTTGGAGGAATTCCTATTTGATTGAGTCTTTCTGGGTAGCATAAATCCCAAAAAATTTCCCGATTAGCTTTATAGGTGGGGTCGATTGCACCCTGCCAGATAGGTGAATTTGCCTGCAATGCAATTTGTAGTCCTGACAAAGCATTTAATACATTTATGGCAGGAATAGCCTCTTGTTGACTAATATCAATATGGCATTGGTTTGAAGCGGTGATGGTCAGCAAATGAGCGTCTGCACCTCGGGATTTTGGAATAGTCTGATTGCCGGAAAGTTGTTCATAAAATAGATAACGTTCCTTTGGCATTAATAATTCGCGAGATGGAGGAGTTAGTGGCTGTATTCCATAGCCCATCATTTGGCAATGCTGAGTATCAAAATAGTCAATTAGCAGTATCAATATTTTGTTAAGTTGGGTTTGCACTTCATGTAGATTACGCTGAGGTGCTAAGGCAATTTCCAGAATACCTATGCCCGCGTCTGTGGTAATGGTGTCAACGGGAAAATCAAAATGGACAGCACTTTCTATATTCATCTTTGTAGCTGCAACGATTTGAGTAGTAGCCTCCTCCTTTTTAAGTTGAAACCCTTTTTTTTCTAAGAATTTATACATTTTCTGAATACCAGAAAGAGGAATGGCCTCTCCTAAAATAGTTACTACTGGTATTTCACATTCAATGCCGATTCCTCGATGAGCTCTATTATAATTGACTACAAAATTTTTAGTAAATTCTTTGAAAACTTGAGGATACAACATATTGCTTGGTTAAGGAGTAAAGAAAAAGTGGAAACAAAATTCTATATCTGTATCCTTTTCAAAATTGGTAATTGCCGCATACTTTATTGGTTTGTATAAAAATTTTATGATTAAGCTGGAGTTATCCGTTGTCGTTTAGCATGTTGACGCATCACCCGTAAGGCTTTCGTTTTTAATTGCCGAATGCGTTCCCTACTTCTACCTAACTTATTACTAATCTCTTCTAAACTCATTGGAGATTGTCCTTCTAATCCAAAATATAATTTGATAACAAGGGCGTACTTTTCTGGAAGGGTACTTACCAACTGCTTGGTTTGTATACGCTGAGACTCTTTAACTACTAAATCATAGTCTGGGGAGAAAGTACTTTTGTCTTGCAATAGACCCCCTAAATTCAAATCTTCTTCTCCTGTAATTGGAGCATCTAGAGATTGGCAGTAGTGAACTTCTTCTTCACATAGTTTGATGTGCTTATAGGGTAAATCTAAAGAACTTGCTAATTCTTCAATAGAAGCTTCCCTTTCATGTTTTTGGAGAAATAACTCTTTAGCGGTTGCTATTTTTGATATATTGATAGACAAATTATTGGGTAGTCTTATTTTTCTAGACTTCTCTTTTATAGCCATTAAAATGTTTTGTCGAATCCACCACACAGCATAGGAAATAAATTTAAATCCTTTTGTTTCATCAAACCGATGCGCAGCTTTTAGTAAGCCTATATTTCCTTCATTTATTAAGTCTCCTAACCATAAACTGTTATAGACATAGAAGTACTGCTTGGCTACTGAAACTACAAACCTTAGATTATGCTGTATGATTTTATTTAAAGCATTTTTATCACCTCCTTTATATTCTTGAAATAAGACGAATTCTTCCTTTGGGGTTAGTACAGGATACTTTCCAATGTCCGTAAGATATTTATCCAAGGACTTCTCTTCACGCCTTGTTATTGTATTTGTAATAGTTAGTGAGCGCATGCTTAATGAATTTCTTTTAGAAATATTGAAAGAAAATTAGTTATGCACCAAATAAAAATTGAGTTCGTAGGGATAGAAAGCTAGTATCTAAACAACCTGACTAGTCTCAAAAGTTGTATCCTCAAAAGCTTGACCATTCCATTTGCCAAGCCAAATTACTGCTAGTCCTTTTTCAAGATAATATTGATAAGCTATCTTGGCTGATGCTTTTGTGGAACGGGAGATTTTTGTAGTACTTGTAGGGGTTTTACATTCAAGTAATAGTTCTCAAAATAGTTTGCGGCTTGGAGGGAAACGGTTAAATATTTTGTCATAAATATGGTTACTTATGAATTTCTTTCTTTGGTGTTGCCAATTCAACTACAATGGTTCTACCTTGTAATGTCGTATCATGTAATTCTTTGATAACTAACAAAGCTGCTTCTTTGTTGTCCATCTCCACAAAGCCAAAACCTCTGGAACGATTCGTCACCCTATCTTGGACAACACTAGCAGAAACAACTTTACCGTGGACTTCAAAAATCTTAATTAAGTCTTCGCTTTGCGTGTCAAAAGAAAGATTTGCTACAAATAATTTCATAAAAATTTAATTTAACTGATTTTCTAACTACTAAGGAATGAGTTAAAAATAACTGTACATGTTGACTTGTAAATTTTTCCTCTTTCTTCGTTCCAAAAAAGTCTTACGTAGCTAGGCTATGTGCGATTTTTGCGCCTCGAAAGAGAAAAAATTTACCGCCTCAAATTTGAACATTTATTTATACCTCATTCCTAAACCTCTCCGCTCCACTTAGTTGTGGAAGTAGTTACCCGAATTTACAATACTAATTAGCTACTCCTGGAGTAGCCATTAATTGTCGTTCAAAATAGACCAATTCTTTTCGATTAGGTTCATCTTTAACTTTACAATAATAGATTCTATCAGCATAGCGCCTAATGATTAGGGGCAGGGTAGGATATTCTATCGAATAGACTATTTGTCCTTCTTTATATTTATTTTCCATAGTTTTAAGAAATAGGTGGTCGTTCAATGCGAAGTTCACCTTCATAATAAGTTTTTTCTAGTTGTCCTAAATTTCCTCCCAAATTGCAATAGTATATCTTATGACTATACTGCATGATAACCAATTCTTGAAAAGGCGGAAATATAGAATATACTACTTGTCCGATTTGATACTTTTGAGGCATTTATTTAATAGAGTCAACCCCTGTTAAGTACTACAGATTGTTTAGCCAACCTATAGCACTTAAAGCGGTTTTTTTTGGGGGTGTCTTATGAAATTATATTGTTATAACGTGTCACTAGCATTTCCTTTTTCTTTCTTTTTTGCAGCTTTTGCCGCTCTTTTTTCTTTCAATGTTTTCTGAGCAGCTTTTTTACCGCCCTTCTTTTGAGAACTTTTTTCTTTTGACATATTGTTTTTGTTTAAATAAATTTATTAATATTCCTGTTTTCCAAAGGCTAACCCAATGCCTACTTGCTCTCCAAAATCCTGCATATAATGCATTTGTTTTGCTACTCCGTCATAGGCATAAAAGACCATACCTTGAGCCTCAAATTCTGTAAGTGTTATATCTTTAAGCTGACTTCCATAACTAGCCCAATTACCAACTTTTAGTCCAAAATCAGACTAAAATATTTTGACTCTTTTGCGCTAAAACATAGAGGAAGAGAAGGATAGTTTTTGTATCCTCTCCTCTATTGCCTTGAAATGATTGCCTCTCTAAAGCGGCGTAGTTTTCTGCTTAATATTTCATAGCTGTACAGTAATAGCCTTTGCGTTTATAGCTTATTAGTGTATCGCCTCATCAAAAAAATAATCTAAATACAGTCTTAAAATAGAAACAGGTAGGTTCTTAATTTTTTCTATCACTTATCCTCAACATAATATAGGTTGGTAGTAAACTATTGAGGAGGTCTATAATTTCTTGTCTTTTTTTATTTAATCTTTTGCCTATTCTGCCTAGTAACTCTTCTTCTTTTCCAACTTCAAATTGTACATCTGAAAGGGTCAATTGTCCAAACTGTAATTTAAGCATTTGGGGTTGCCAATCCCAATTTCCAATACTCATCAAGAGTTCTTTACTAAGCGGTAATTTATGCATCTTTTTAGTTTAAATGAGAGAATATTTATCAATTCAAAGTTAAGCCTATTTCGAGGTTAAAATATTACACTTTTCAAGAAACAACTTACATATATGCCATGTTTTTGGGTTGCCATTTCGATTAAGTCTATGCTTCGTGAAATTGTCGCTTTCTTATCGTTATTTTTCATATACTTTTAGGAGCAAACGGAGGCTTTTCAAATATAATACATTCGGTAATCAGTAGAAAACCAGCTATAGAAGCAGCGTTTTGTAAAGCAATTCTAGTTACTTTAGTTGGGTCAATGATACCTGATTTGTAAAAATTTTTAAATTTTTCGGTTTGAGCGTCATAGCCATAATCTGCTTTGCCGGCTTTTATTG
>CALJIQ010000015.1 GCA_937973995.1 uncultured Saprospiraceae bacterium | reverse complement strand
AAAGCCAATTTTAAAAACCTTTGCCTACTAAAACCCTATATACCGAGCTGGCGATAGCCAGCGAGGTAAAATTAGATGGGGACGAAACTGTATTACACCCATTCAGATATTAGTTTCTAAAAAAATCAAAGAATTTTGTATATTGCAATAACAATGAAGTTGAAATAATGTCAACAACAACCAATATCATCAATGTAGGTGGTTCCAATTCAGAGCAACCATCAATTCCTGAGTATCTAATCAAGGAAACAATAGATGGTATTCCCTTTTATTACAGAGGCTTCCGTTCTGTAGTAAATCAACTAAACACCAAAGAAGCTATTATGGCAGATAGCGGATTGCAAGGTTTCCTAAAAGCATTTTTAGTAACCCTCCTTGCCAGACAATTAGATTTAGATAAGTATCATTTTTTTGTGGGAGAAATGGGTGCGCATATTGACACTCAAAATAATCTCTCCCTTGATTTGGCAATCTTCGACCAAGCCACCCTCCTACCTGAAAAGATTACTACTAAATACATAGATGTCCCTCCAAAGGTCGTAATTGAGATTGATGTTAATGTCGAGTTGAAAGAAGTTGATAGTAATTCTCTGGACTTCTTCGTTCTAAGAAAGGTAAAGAAATTACATCAATTTGGTGTCGAAAAAGTAATTTGGATTTTCTCTAAAAATAAAACGGTCATCATTGCCACGCCTGATCAAAAATGGGATGTCCTGGATTGGAATCAAGATATAGAAATTCTAGAAGGCATTACTTTTAATGCTGCTCAATATCTAGAGAAAAAAGGTATCCAGCCCGATGACTTTGAAGTAAAATCGAAGTCTTAAAATGCGCTGCCCTTCCCTACCTTTCTAAAATTAATCCCTATCTTTACCTCCACTTTGGCGCAATAGTCCAACAGCTACTGCTTAATAGGGAATCCAGTGTGAATCTGGAACAGTCCCCGCTGCTGTAAGTTCTTTGGATTGTTTATTTGTTTCACTGTTTATTTGTTTAGTATCATCTCTTTAAACAAATAAACAATTACACAAATAAACATCTAAAAAAGCCTTTAACACAATGCCACTGTTTAAAAAAAACGGGAAGGCGTTAAAAGTAGAACAAGTCAGAAGACCTGCCAAAGAATGATCGCTACCATTGGCTTTCGGAGGAAAAGTTGGGCGAGTATTCCATTGATTCATTGTTACATTGTTTCACTGTTTCATTGTTCTATTGACAATGGGGCAATAGAACAATGGGACAATAGAACCATAGAGTCCTCCTCCCTGCCTACCCTAGCCCTTGGGAAAATTGGCAGATGCAAAAATCCTTTTTCCATATTGTTTTTCTTTTTGGACTGTTGCTATCCTTTACTGGATGGGGGCAAGTGGATACGACTGTGCATTTGTCTGCCGTGGAGATAGCGGCTGCAAAACTTCGTCAATTACCAGTAGGTAGTCCTAGCCAAGAATGGACAAGTGTCCAATTAGAAAAAATCACCGCTACAAATATTGCCAGTTTATTAGGAGAGGAAACGGGATCGTTTATCAAAAATTATGGAACTGGTACCTTGGCAACATCTTCTATTCGAGGGGGCAATGGCGGGCATACCTTGGTCTTGTGGAATGGTCTGCCGATACAAAGTCCCATGCTGGGCTTATTAGATTTATCCTTATTGCCGGTGGCGGGGGTAGAAAGTGTTTCTTTTCAAAAGGGAGGGAATACGGCGTTGTGGGGCAGTGGGGCAATTGGTGGGTTGGTGAGTCTAAATAATGAAAGCGATTTTTCCAATCAATTCTCTATAGAGAACCAAACGGTCTTGGGTAGTTTTGGGTACTGGCAACAAGTAGGCAAACTCAAAATTGGCAACCATAAATTTCAAAGCAATACTCGAGTTTCTTATGAAAAAGGAGACAATGATTTTGAATACGAAATAGCCCCTACCCTACCGAAGCGACAACAAACCAATGCCAACTTTAGACAACGAAATATCCAACAAGACTTCTATTGGAAGCTCAACCAACAAAATCAATTGGACGTGCATCTTTGGCGACAAGATATACATCGTGCCATCCCACCAACCAATGTCCAAAACCGCAGCGTCGCCTATCAAGACGACTGGTCCAATCGTGTCATTGCTAATTGGAAGCACATTGGTAGCCATGCTATTTGGAATATAAAAACAGGTTTCTTTGACGAGTACCAAGACTTTGTCAATGACTTAATTCGACTACAAGCACATAACCATTTTCAAAGCTATTTTGGAGAGCTAACTAGACAGTGGACTTGGCGAAAATCACATCAACTATTGCTAGGTGGAACACATACCTACACTAAGGCATGGTCCAAAAATTATACAGGTACTATCCTAGAAAATAAGTCTGCCTTATTTGCATCTTGGAAATGGCAACATGGAAATTGGGCGATCCAATCTAGCCTACGACAAGAATTGGTGGATGGGGGATTTGCCCCCCTCGTACCAGTAGCAGGACTAGACTATCAACTGGCTTCTTTTTTAAATCTTCAATTTAAAATCAGTAAAAATTACCGCCTACCTACGTTAAATGACCGCTATTGGACCCCCGGCGGTAATGCTTCTTTACAACCCGAATCTGGCTGGAGTGAAGAGGCAACCATTCGCACCCAATCGAAAAAAGGAAATTGGCAATGGACAGGTGCTATCACAGGATTCAATAGATTGATTAATAATTGGATTTTATGGACGCTTCCGCAAGGGCAGAATTTTTGGGCTGCTCATAATTTAACAGAAGTTTGGAGTCGTGGACTAGAACCTCGTTTTTCCGTATCCTTCCATCAACAAGATATTCAATTGCAATTAAAGGGGGGCTATGATTATATCCGATCTACCAATCAAGTCGCTTTGGAAACCCCTAGAATAGCACAAGGCGATCAATTGATTTATACGCCTACCCATCAAGCGTTTGGGAAATTGGCATTGGAGTGGAAAGGGATATATGGGTCTTATCATCATCAATTCATAGGATCAACAGAAGGAATCAATGACCCCATTCCTGCTTATCAGGTAGGAACGGTACGAATACAATACAACACAACAATTAATGCCTATCGAGGCAACTTATTTTTTACTATTAATAATGTCTGGGATGCCAATTATGTGGTGGTAGAACGACGACCGATGGCGGGTCGGCATTATCAATTAGGTGTTCATTTTTTAATGGCGCGCTGAAGCGCAGCGTCTTGATGGCTGGCACTTGCGCTTTGCTTTTGGGAGGGAAAGTGCCTGACATCTGCTGGAGTATGCTTTCAGATGACTGCCATTTCGCTGCCCGCTTAGCAATGCTCAAATGTCAGGCATCCATAAATTCTTAAATTCAATTTTTTTTATGAAACAAACAGTTACATTTCTTTTTTTACTAACTACTATTTTTCTGTCTGCCCAAACCACGGCAGATTTTGAAAATTTAGAATTAGCTCCCAATTCCTTTTTAGATGGCAGCGATGGCAATGGTGGCTTTAATAGTGGCAATTTTTTCTTACCTAATGACTATAATGCAGAATGGTCAAGTTGGACAGGCTGGGCCATTTCTAGTACTACCGATACTCTAACCCCTGGATTCAGCAATCAGTATAGTTCTATTTCTGGTAGCGGGGTAAATAACTCTTCTAACTACGCAGTCTCTTTTGTTAGTGGGGAAAGTATTATGAACTCCTTATACCAGAGTCATCCTGTAGAAGGCTTATATGTCAACAATAACACCTACGCTTATTTGAGTATGTTGGAAGGAGATGATTTTGCTAAAAAATTTGGCGGCGCTACAGGAGATGATCCTGACTTTTTCTTATTGACCATTAAACAATACAGGAACGGTGTATTAAGTGCAGACAGTATTAATTTCTACCTAGCAGATTATCGCTTTGAAGATAATAGTCAGGATTACATTATTAAGGATTGGACCTTTGTGGATTTGTCTTCTTTAGGTGTTGTCGATAGTTTAACTTTTACGCTTTCTTCTAGCGATAATGGACAATTTGGAATGAACACGCCTGCCTATTTTTGTGTGGATGATATTCAAATAGAAGCGGACATTGTTTCTGTAGACTTTGTACCTACGGAACAATTATTTAACCTATATCCAAATCCTATTACTGATTTTTTACAATTCAATAGCCTATCTAATCAACCTACTCAAGTAGCCATTTACTCGATGACAGGACAGTTAGTTTTTTCTAGCGTAACGACAGGAAATGAATTATTAAATATTCGCCATTTAAGTCGAGGGACTTATATCGTGCATGTAGTCAACGAAGAGGTACAGGCTTCTCAATTATTAGTGAAGCAGTAATTAAACGCAAAGGCGCAAAGACACAAAGTAAAATTATTCTTTGCGCCTTTGCGTTGAATAAACGATCCTAGAGATGAAAAAAACCTGCCAACGCTGTCAAGCGAATTTTGACTGTACCCCCGAAGCCATTACTACCTGTGGTTGTAGCACCCTACGACTAACCCCTACCACTCATGCTTACCTAGAAAAAACCAATTATGATTGCTTGTGCAATCCTTGTTTACAAGAATTAGATGCGCTCGTTCAAAAAGCGCAAACGCCGCTCCCCCCTCCCTCTAGACTTCGACAAGGCACTCATTATTATATCGAGAATGGTTTGCTAGTCTTTACCGAATTATATCATTTATCTCGTGGTTATTGTTGTGGGAGTGGTTGTCGGCATTGTGCGTATGGTTTTCAAAAAATCTAAGACTTTACCTATCTTTATAGAAAATAGATCAGAATGCAAAAGGAAATTCTAGTTCAAACAGGAGGGCTGACTAAGTTGAAAACTGGATTTGCTACTACCATGAGTATCATCTATGCTGGCATGCCTAATGATACGTCTTTTGCTATTACTTTTATGTATGCAGGCTTCGCCTCTAATATTTTTTATGCTAAAGATTCCACTTTTATAACGGTTATTAATCAAAGACTTAAAGTAATTGAAGTCACTCGGGAATATATTATTTTATCGCACGAAAAAAAGATAGATATCCTCCAACAAAATCCAAGAATTCATCACAAAAAAGGGGGAACTTCCTAGCATACTATCTAACAATTTGAGGTATTTAGCGAGTCGGCAGTAAGTATGGTACGGTTTATAATGCACAAGGCAAGGAAGGTCTATGGATACACTTAAAGAGTGGTGGGAAATTTGTGATTGGGACGCAGAAGAAAATGGAGATGGAGAAGGTGGAGAAGGTGGAGAAGGCTTACCTTTCTTAATTCTGAATCGCAGATTCCGCTGATTTAGAATTGATTTCGCAGATGAGATGAAACTGATTAGCAGATTAAAGCAGATGTAGCGTTTATGTATACTTGGAACGGGACAAAAAAGTGATTTTACAATACTGTTTAATTGTTTATTTGTTGAACTGTTTATCTAAGTATAGCTTGTAAACGAATAAACAGTTACACAAATAAACAATTAGTTCACTTTCATAATTTTACCCCGTTCGCAGTATAACATCCGAAATAATCCATTCATCTTATTAATCTCATCTGCGAAATCCTGAAATAATCTGCGAAATCTGCGATTCAGGCTTATACCAAGCAATCCGAATTAATCTCCCCCAAATTCCGACAACCCGATAATGCCATCGTAAATTCAAACTCCGCTATCAGATTAGATAAGACCGCTTCCACGCCTTCCTGCCCCGCCAAAGCTAAGCCATACGCATAGGGGCGACCTACACACACGGCTTTCGCACCTAGTGCCAATGCCTTAAAAATATCCGCCCCTGTTCGAATACCACTGTCCATTAAGATGGGCATATCACTACCTGCTTTGCGGATAGCTTTTACCACCTTTGGTAACGCATCAATCGCAGCAATCGCTCCATCTACTTGTCGTCCACCATGATTGGAAACGATGATTCCATCTACGCCATATTTCACCGCTAATGCCGCATCTTCCGGATGTAAAATTCCTTTTAATAAAATCGGCAAATCCGTCACCGTTCTCAAAAATGCCAAGTCCTCCCAAGTAATAGAAGGACGAGAATAAACACCTGTAAAAGCTTGGACTGATTTAAAAGTCTCAGGGTCCACGCCAGGAACAGACATGGCTTCCGAGCCAAAGTCCATATTTTTGACAATATTATTAAAAACAGGATCACTGGTATATTGGGCTATCCCTTGACCTGTCAAAAAAGGCAAGTGCATTAAATCCAAGTCCTGTACTCGCCATCCCAACATAGTCGTATCTAGCGTCACCGCAATCGCACTACATCCACATTTTTCCGCCCGCTGCACCAAACTCTTTACCAATTCATTCGACTTACTCCAATACAACTGAAACCAACGAGGACTATCTCCCATATCAGCGGTAATCTCTTCCATTGGAAAAGAAGCTTGATTGGACATAATCATCGGAAGCCCTAATTTGGAGGTGGCTCGACCCACTGCTTTATCTGCTTCGTCATCTATCATTTCCAATACGCCAATCGGACAAGTTAGAATAGGAGAAGGAATGGGCACTCCGAAAATTTCTGTACTCGTATCTCGAACTGATACATCTTTTAGCATTCGAGGAAAAATGCGGTACTTGGAAAAAGCATCTGTGTTTTCTCGGATGGTATCATCTGTTCCTGCCCCTCCTATAATATAACCGCCTGCCTTTGGATTCATTTTTTCTTTGGCAGCAGCCTCTAGTTTTATGGGATCAAAAGGAACGGTTGGCGTTGCGCCCATCATTCCTTTTAGGTAAACTTCTGTTTGTCTTGCTAGTCCTGTTATAGGTGTATTTTTTTCTGACATTGATCTACTTTATAAGTAATAATGAAAATTATTCTCTGTGCACCTCTGCGTCTTCTTTGCGTAACGCTGCGTTACAAAAAAGTTACGCAGAGAACCACAAAGGAGACGCAGAGTAACACAGAGCCAAGATAGTTATTTATCTAATTTCTAACTCTAAAAAAAGGAATCCTTCCCAAAATTGGAAAATCAATAGTACAAAAAAAATATTAATCAACTAATAATCAATCACTTATGCCTTTGGCATTTTTTAAGATTAAAGGAAGGTAAATCCTAATTTAATCTATAAAAATGGCAAAAACAAAAGTAGGCATCATCGGAACAGTTGGCGTACCCGCCAAATATGGAGGCTTCGAAACACTCGCTCATCAATTGGTTTTAAATCTTGGAAGGCGATTAGATTTGACTGTTTACAGTAGCAGTAAAACGTATTCCAAAGAAAAGCAAGTAGATACTTGGGAAGGCGCGACTATTAAATACATTCCATTAAAAGCAAATGGCATTCAGAGTATTCCTTATGATATTTGGTCAATGATACATGCCATGATTTTTTGTGATGTATTATTAATTCTAGGAGTGTCAGGATGTATTTTCCTACCTTTTGTAAAATTATTTACCAATAAAAGAATCATTGTCAATGTAGATGGATTAGAATGGAGGCGAGCAAAATGGAATGGCTTTATCAAAAAATTCTTACTCTTTAGTGAATGGATGGCCGTACAATTCGCCGATCGCATCATCACAGATAATGCCGCCTTACAAGATTACGCCATGGAGGAATACGGCATCGAGAGTAGTCTAATCGAATATGGCGCAGACCATGTGAAGCTAGGTGCCAATAAGATTAACACCTCCAATTTTCCTTTTTTAATCCATGACTATGCTTTTAAAGTTTGTCGAATAGAACCTGAAAATAATATCCATATCGTATTACAAGCATTTTTGAGGACACCTCAAATTCCATTGATTATTGTGGGTAATTGGAAAGATAGTGATTATGGTAAAAGTCTATTAGAAAAGTATAGAGAAGTTAACCACTTTTATCTCCTAGATCCAATATATGATCAAAATATTTTAAATCAATTGCGCGCTAATTGCTTGGTATATATTCATGGGCATAGTGCAGGTGGCACCAATCCATCCTTAGTAGAAGCTATGTATTTAGGATTGCCAATTATCGCATTCGATGTAATCTACAACAAAGTAACTACAGAGTATAATGGGGAATATTTTTCAAGCTCAGAAAATCTTATCGAAAAAATACTCTCCCTATCTACTACCGATTTATCTACCCTTGGAGCAACCATGAAAGCTATCGCTGAACGTCGATACACATGGAGAACTATTTCTGAAAAATATGAAGCTGTTGTTCTTGAAAGAGAATTCACACCTGTTCCTTCCCCTACCGTTGCTTATTAAGAAAATTGAGTCGTATGCTTACGCAAAGGTTTTGTCCCATGTTTGATTGTTGTAAGGTTGAACCTTCCAAATAATTAGTACAAGGTAAAACCTGTGCGTCAGCGTACAAGATATAGCTCTACAATAACACCTTTAGATGGTCCAATTTTATTTACTTATTTTCGGTTTTTTCCTAACAATAGTCCTCACAAAGGCAACTATTTTAATTGCAAAAAAAAGACAATTATTTGAAGCGAATGACCACCGAAAATTACACGTGGAGACGGTGAGTGCATTAGGAGGCATTCCTATATTTATAGGATTTTGGGTAGTCGTTTGGTTGTTCAATATTCCTTTCGCCTCTTACGCAGGAATACTATTGAGTACAGGGTTATTGTTATACATAGGCGTAGAAGACGATTTTAAAAACACCAGAGTAGCTAAAAGATTCACCGCTCAAATAATCGCAGGCAGCATCGCTTATTATAGTGGGTTTCATTTCGGGTGGGATACTACATGGTGGTTAGCAATAATAGATTATGGCTGTACCCTTTTCTTTATCACCTTACTCATTAATAGTTATAATTTGATAGATGGTATTAATGGATTAGCGGGGGGCTTTGGTGTCCTAAGTATGGCGTTATTCGGAACTTTATTTTTAGGAATAGGAATGACGCAATTGGCGTGGCTGGCATTTGCTTATGCCATTGCATTGGGTGGTTTTCTATTATTTAATTTTGGTGAAAAAGCTAAGATCTTCATGGGTGATAATGGCTCTACTGTTCTTGGATTCTTAATCGGTATTTTTACCTTAAAAATGGTACAAGTAGGATTTAATACAAAGGATTTTGAGCCACTTTTATTGGTAGCTACCGCCATAGCTATTCCGGTATTGGATTTAGGGTATGTAGCCACCATTAGAATAGTAAAAGGGCAATCCCCTTTTGTAGGAGATAGAAATCATATTCATCATTTGTTGACAGATAGTGGTTTATCTCATCCAGCAGCGTGTGGAATCATTTTTTGTTGGATGGGTAGTTTACTATTTCTCTTGTCCTTACCCACCTCTACTTTTCATTTATCTACCTTGTTATTGATCGGAGGAAGCTATTTATTGATGAGACTTTATTATACAAAAGGAAAGTTATTTGCTATTAAACGTAGGCTTATCATGAAGGAACAAGAATGGAAAAATACCAAATGGAGAACAAAGCTATTGTCTAAAATTTTCTAGAGGTCTTCTAGCTTTTTCTTTAAAACAGGATAAGCTATTTCAGTTGCTTTTTCTAGATCATTAATCAGTTGCAAAACTACTTGCTCTTCAAATTGATTTTGTTTTGTTTTCTGTTCCAATTGAAATGCTGTTTCCTGTTGTTCTTTCATTCCCAGCATCATATAATTAGGTTTCAAACGATGCGCTGTATGAGAAATCATTTCCCAATTTTTATCCGCATAAGCAACATGCAAATTTTTGAAGGCGGAAGGCGTATCTACTAAAAATGTGGTCACCATATCTCGCACAAAGGCACTATCACCATTACTAAAATCATAAAGATATTGTAAATCTATATTGACCATTTTCGTAATGGTGTCTATACTCGGAGTTAATGCCTCTACTGGTTTATCTAGTTTCAAGTTCAATAAATGACAAATTTTATTAAGCAATCGCTTAGGGGAAAACGGTTTGGTCACATAATCATTCATCCCTGCTGCCAATCCTCTATTCTTTTCTTCTAATAGTGCGGCGGCGGTCATAGCAATAATAGGCGTATGTTGATTCGGATTGTTCTGGTCTTCTCTTATCAAACTTGTCGCTAATACCCCATCCATTTCGGGCATATGAATATCCATTAAGATTAAGTCATAGGGCAAGTGATTGGTGAATTCAATGGCCTCCTTTCCGTTCATTGCTAGATCATAGCTACAATTCCAAATATCTAAAATTTTCGTAATCAATTTTTGATTCATCTCATTATCTTCCACTACCAAAATAGATTGCTGTTGCAATAAATCCATAATTTTGGTATTGGTTCTTTCTTCATTTTTTTCGGTATCTATTGCTTTGATTCCAGAATTACCAAAAGTTAAAACCACCTGAAAAGTAGCGCCTTTTCCTTCTTTACTCTTCACTTTAATATCACCATTTTGCATGTCCACCAACTCCTTCACAATAGCTAAACCCAATCCTGTACCTCCATACTTTCGAGTCACTTTTATATCTGCTTGTTTGAAATTTTGAAAAATTAAATCTTGTTTTTCTTTTGGAATTCCGATCCCTGTATCTATAATAGCTAAAGCAATTTTATATTTAGAGGCAGGGCTTTTTTGCAGCTTCGTCTTAATCGTAATCGTACCCCGACTGGTAAATTTACAAGCATTCCCTAACAAGTTTGTCAATATCTGATTTATTCGAGTAGGATCACCAATCACTAAATTATCAATAGCTATATCATAATCTAGTAGTATTTGAACAGGCTTTTCTTTTACTTTAAATTGGAAAGTTTGCTGTAACCCTTCCAATAAATTTTGTAAATGAAAAGGCTTTTCTTCAAATTCAATCTCACCCGCTTTTATTTTAGATAAGTCCAATATATTATTAATCAAACCCATTAGGCTATCCGCAGAAAAGCGAAGAGAGTCCACATATTCTTTTTGCGGTTCAGAGAGTTGTGTTTCCGATAAAAGGTAGGTCATACCAATGACCGCATTCATAGGTGTGCGGATTTCATGGCTCATGTTGGCAAGGAATTGTTGTTCTGCTCGCTGCGCATGTTCAGCGGCATTTTTCGCTTTGCGAAGTTCTTGCGTGCGCTGTACAATTTTTTGCTCTAGATTCTCATTTAATTGTCTTAATTCTTCATTCACATTATACAACTCCAATGCTTTGGCTTCCAAAATACCTTCCGCCTGTTTACGGGCTTGCCGTTCTCTTTCTAACCGCCGTTTCTCTCTTTGTATTTTATTAAATAGTTGTTCGGCATCTTTAATCATGACCTGTATAAAATAGCTTGTTATTCTTTTTCAATCAAAAACAACACTTCACTCCCATCCTTTTTTATATAATCCCTAGTTATCGTCGCTTTTTCCTCATAATATTCAAAAGTCTTTTCAATCAATCCTAAGGCAAAGTCTGACATACGTCTATCAGAATAATAAATCATTTCTAATGTCTTTTTATCTTTTCTATTGGTTACAAATCGGGGTAACTCTGCATCAGGATAAAGTTTCCTTACCTCTACATGAATATAGTTCTCTATGGATTCTAAAAAGGTAAATGCATCCGGTGCAGCTTTCAAAAAAGCACTATACCCTTTTTCAAATGTTCCAAATAGATATTGCCCAAAAGCATGTAATAAATCTGAAACTGGAATGGAGGTCCTTTTACTCAGTCCCATTACCAAGGTTACCATTTCAGAATGGTGGTAAGTGCCAATAGAAGTATAAGCGCCCTTCGATGGTAGGTCACTTTCCGTTAGCAATTGATCTACTGTATCGTAGCCCATTGCATCTTCCACCATATCTAAAAACTCCGTAAATATTATTCCTTTCATATATTATTTTTAGAGGTCAGAC
>CALJIQ010000014.1 GCA_937973995.1 uncultured Saprospiraceae bacterium | reverse complement strand
CTGCTGTTGAGCAAATTCCAACTGCAACGGCTGCACCAGTTACCAATCACCAATCACCAGCCACGAATAACGGATTAGACAAAACCGCCTTAGAAAAAATACTACTAACGGTCATCTCAGAAAAGACAGGCTACCCCACAGAAATGCTAGAACTAGGCATGGATATGGAAGCTGACTTAGGTATTGATTCGATCAAACGAGTAGAGATATTTGGATCGATGACGGAATCTTATCCAGAAGTTTCAGGCATTAATCCAAACGAATTAACAGAGCTAAGAACCCTAGGACAAATCGTTGATTATATCGCTGGACAAGGAGGAGGAGAAACTACAATTTCAACCTCAACCTCAACCTCAACCTCAACTTCAAATCCAGCCCCCAACAATCCAACAATCCAACAATCAAACAATCAAAGCGGCTTAGACAAATCCGCCTTAGAAAAAATACTACTAACGGTTATCTCAGAAAAAACAGGCTACCCCACAGAAATGCTAGAACTAGGCATGGACATGGAAGCTGATTTAGGTATAGACTCGATCAAACGAGTAGAGATATTTGGATCGATGACCGAAACTTATCCAGAAGTTTCAGGCATCAATCCAAACGAATTAACAGAGCTAAGAACCCTACAACAAATCGTCGATTATCTAGACGCACAAATTAAAAAAAAACGTAGGGATATCCCTTGTGGATACCCCCATCAATAAAAATGCGGCTACCCAAATCGATCCCATTAACGACGTTCCTCCAAGGAACGTCGTTAATATACCCACAGGGGCAACCACAAGGATTGCCCTTACACACGGCGTAGGCAGAAAAAAAGTACACCTACAATATGTACCACCACCTGACCAATTAGCCTTCACGCTTCCCGATACCCACATTGCCTTAATCACCAATGAAGGCACCGAACTAACCACTTCCGTGCAACAAGCAATCGAAGCGAAAGGGAATAAAGTAGTCGTGTTAAACTTCCATCAAGTAGTCAATAATCCCATTTCAAAAAATGCAGTCACCTTAACTGCTAATACAGATGAAGCCATCGCAAAAGCCATTCAACAAATAGAGCAGCAGTATGGCAAAGTAGGAGCCTTTATTCACTTGCATCCCAATATGACTTTTCAAGGCGGCAATTTTGCTCAACATTTTCCAACCGAAAAAGTAATCCTCAAAAACGTCTTCTTATTAGCCAAGTATTTGTATCCCTCTTTAACAGAATTGGGCACAACGCAGAGAGCAAGTTTTATAACCGTGAGTCAGATGGACGGTAAAATGGGCTTAGGAAAAAAAGGGGATGTCTCCGTGTTAGCTGGAGGCTTAAGAGGTTTGGTAAAATGTTTGAATTTAGAATGGTCGTCGGTTTATTGTCGGTCGGTTGATTTGCAACCTATATTGGAGAATAGTTTAAAAGCCAATCAAGTTGTTGCAGAATGGCAGGATGCAGATGTGTCTATTTTAGATACGGGCTATTCAGCGGAAGGAAGAAAAAGGATAGTAGCTACTCCTGTAGAAGTGGACACCAATCAAAATATTACTACTACTGTTACTAAAGATTCCGTCTTCTTAGTAAGCGGAGGGGCGAAGGGCGTAACGGCTACTTGTGTAATAGAATTAGCCAAGCACTTTCAATGCAAATTTATTTTACTAGGTCGCTCTAGCAATGAGATTGACTTACCTGATTTTGCTAAAAATGAAAACGATGAAGGCACTTTGAAACGCCTCATCATGAACGACCTCAAAGAGAAAGGCGAAGCCCCCAGCTTACCAAAGGTCAAATCTATTTATAGTAAAATCAGTTCTAAAAAAGAAATACAAGCAACGCTTGACCAAATCGCTGCACACGGTGCGCAAGCTATTTATATACAAGGAGATGTTAAAAAGGCTGCTAGTTTTAAAACTGCTTTAGCAACAGCTACTCAGCAGTTAGGAAAGGTAACAGGCGTATTGCATGGCGCAGGAAGATTAGCGGATAAATATATTCAAGATAAAACGGAAACTGATTTTGATAATGTACTATCTGTTAAATTAGATGGTTTATTAAGCTTGTTACAAAGCGTAGATATTCACCACTTAGATCATCTGATTTTATTTTCTTCCGTCGCAGGTTTTTATGGAAATGTCGGACAAACTGACTACGCCATCGCCAATGAAATATTAAGCACTGCCGCTCAATTATTTAAAACCAATCATCCGAACACCCATGTTTCTGCTATCAATTGGGGCGCGTGGGATAGCGGCATGGTAAGCGGTGCTTTGAAAAAGCAATTAGAAGCCGCAGGGGTCAGTTTGGTGAACAGCGAAGGCGGCGCAGCGATGTGTGTGAACGAATTGAGTCAAGCCTATTTTCAACAACCGCAAGTGGTCATCGGTGGTACGCTACCCGCAGCCGTTAGCTATATCAGTGACCAACTACCTACCTATCAAATTGAGCGCACCTTTGGGGTTGCCCAAAATGAATTTCTAAACCATCACGTTATCCAAAATAACGCCGTGTTGCCTGTCGTCAATGCAGGTGGTTGGATGGCACAATCTTGTGAAAAATTATATCCAGATTTTCAAGTCTTCCAAGTAGAAGATATGAAGTTATTCAAAGGCATCGTCTTTGAAGGGGAGGAAGAAAAGACCTGCATCATAGAAATAAAAGAAATCGAAAAGACCACAGATCGTATCCTTTTTGAAACCACCGTTTTAAGTAAGGGGAGTGGTAAGTTACCCACCTATCACTACAAAGCCAAAGTAACTTTGGTGAATAAAAAAGCAATCCCCGAAGCACCGATATTCAAACCCACACTTAGTGGAACCTATACTGCTCAACAAGGCGATTACCTATACCAAGATGGTTCCCTCTTCCACGGGCAATACTTCCAAGGTATCCAACAAATTTTGGATTGGACAGACCAACAAATTGTTCTCTCTTGCAAAGCACCTATCGTGCCTGTGGTAGACCAAGGGCAATTTCCCGTTCGCTCGGTCAATACCTTCTTTTCGGATATCCAATATCAAGGGATGGTGGTTTGGGTGCAACGATTTCATGAGGGGGCGAAGAGTTTGCCTTTATCCACGAAGTCTGCCATTTTGTATCATCCGGTGCCTTTTGAAAAGGAGTTATTTGTGCATGTAGGCATTGTGGAAAATTCAGCATTTAAGTTGGTGGCGGATTGTACGGTTTATGATGAGGAAGGGAGGGTTTATATGGTTACGGAGGGGGCGGCTGTTACGGTGTCTAAGGAGTTGAATTGGTGATTACACTAAGACTATACCTTTCGTGCCTTTAGGTACGACATGTCGGTAGTCAAATTAGTAATAATGTTTTTCCCGTGCCTTTAGGTACGGCATGTGAAATACAATTTAATATTCTAAACATACCAACCTATGGCAAACACCTACACGCAATTACACATTCACGCAATTTTCGCTGTTAAGAACAGGGATTGTGTTATTAAAAAAATATGGAAAGAAGAATTACACAAATATTTAACGGGTATAGTTGAAAATCATGGTCACAAAATGCTTCAAGTCAATAGCATGCCAGACCATCTTCATTTGTTTTTTGGCTTACGCCCCAAACAATCTTTATCTGATTTGATGAAAAGTATCAAAGGAGATTCTTCTTCATGGATTAATGAGAAAGGATTCCTAAAGACAAAATTTTCTTGGCAATCAGGATATGGGGCTTTTTCTTATTCTAAATCTCAAGTACCGAATGTGATTAAATACATTATCAATCAAGAAGAACATCATCGAAAGAAAACCTTCATTGAAGAGTACATTGATTTTTTGAAGGCTTTCGAGATTGAATATGATGAGCGATTTATTTTCAAATCGGTGTTGTGATTCACATGCCGTACCTAAAGGCACGGAAGGGAAAGATAAATATTCTTGCTACCGACATATCGTACCTAAAGGCACGAAAGCAAGCAAACAGATAAAGAGTACATTGATTTTTTGAAG
>CALJIQ010000013.1 GCA_937973995.1 uncultured Saprospiraceae bacterium | reverse complement strand
CAACAAGTATGGTAGATTGTGGAATCTCCTTTTCGGAAAAATTTGGGTCTGAAATAGTGATTGACTATTGATGTTTGTTTTGAGGTCGGCGGTTTAAGTCATCAACAGTGAAAAATGAAGCCTGATGTTGTTTATCTGGTGAGTAAAATGCACAAACGCATGTGGTTTGACACACTTTAACATTACGTATATATCTAAGTTTATGCCAAAGTTGTAATTTGCAAGCCTTAAAAAGAGGCGTAATTTGTTTTTTATTGCGCTCTTTCACCAAAAAGAACCCCTTCATATTATTTTCAACTATTAAATCGAGCGGTTGCATAAACTCTAAAGAATGAAGCGTATCTGTTTTTTGCTGGTAAGTATTTGTATGTTAATTGCTTGTAATACAAGTAAAAAGGTGGTCTCCCGTACTAGTCAAAAGGAACAAATACGTTTCGGACATGGAGGTGGATTTACGGGGGCAATCACAGAATATTGTTTGAAAAACAATGGGGAGTTATATAAAAAAGCAGCAGGAGAAATTACAAAAATATCTATTTCCAAAAAGGAGGCAGAACTTTGTTTTAGCAAAAAGGATAGCATACAATTTAGAGAAATTACATTAGACAGTCCTGGCAATCGATATGCTTTTATTTCCCATCATGGGAATGATTCCATACACCGTGTAACATGGAATCCCCATCAACCTGCATTAAGCCCCAGCTTGATTGAGTTCCATAATATGCTGTTGGCTTTGGCTGGAGAAGAACCAATGACCATCTTGCCAGAAGAATCGGCGGATTTGGAAGACGATAAAATGAGAAAAAAAGAGGTAATAAAAAAGATAAAACCTATAAAAAAGAAAGCTGCAACTAATTCCACTCCTGCAGACCCTTTAAAACAAATTGACCCTGAAATAATAAAGAAAAAAAAGATTAAAAAATTGAAGAAAAATAAAATGTAAGTGATGGCTTGATGGCTAAATTGTTTGATAGTTATTTTGCCAGCCATCCAACTATTCGAGCATCTAATCAACTAACATTCAAATTTATAATAATATATGATCCGTATTTTTTACCTAATCATTTTTCTATTCTCAATTTCCTTTTCTTTTGCACAAAAGTCCCTTACTCAAAAAGCACACGAAAGAAAGAAGATTGAACTGAATCGATTGCAACAATTGTTAGTGTCAAACAATTCCAGTGTAAAAGAAAAACGGAATGCTTTGACAAGTTCCCCCATTTTAGGAAATGCTCTATTTAGCCAAAATACTTCTTGGAAAATAGGAGCAACAGGAAAAAATGGACTGCCCAGTATCGTCCATCTAAACGATCCTAAAGGAGCAACTTCTCGTTCCAAACAATCCGCCTTTGACTACCTCAATACGATTAAAGCGCCTATTCAGATTGAAGAACCAGAACAGGAGTTCCGCATTCTAGAGGAAAAGGTAGATCAAAGTGGACAGCAACATATAAAACTGCAACAAACTTTTAAAGGATTGAAAGTATTTGGTGGAGAAGTCTGGGTACATGAATCTACTAATCAAGGATTGGATTTATTTACAGGTAAGAACTTTCCCACTCCAATCATCGCCAATATACAGCCGACGATAGATCAAAAAGCAGCCCTAGCAATAGCCTTGCAAGATGTCTCTGATTATACAAAAGTAGATACAGACAATTCCGTCCAACACCCTTTTTATCAAGGACAGAAAGAGGAAGCAGAATTGGTAATTTATCACCCTGCTGATAATTTAACACAGGAACGCTTGACATGGGAATTAACCATTCATCCTAATAATGTGAGCCATTGGAAATATTTTATTGATGCACAGAGTGGAGCGATTCTTCATCAGTATTCTACTATTTGTCAGTTGGACCACAAAGTAGGACGGGACGAACATGCTACTTGTACCCATACTTTTAAATCAGAAAAGACCTCCCCTACTACAACCCACCAAGACATGGATTTTGATGGACCTGAAGTAGCGGAATTAGCGGATTTGAATAATCAAGTCCAAAGAGTAGGACTTTACGAAACAGGAGGCACTTTTTATTTATTAGATGTTAGCAAACCAATGTTTAATGCAAACGCCTCCAAATTACCGAATGATCCTGTCGGAGCCATCTGGACATTAGATGCACAAAATAAATCTCCTGCTTCCAGCTTCAGTTTTAATCCGGATCATATTAGACCGAACAATAATAACTTGGAAACTAATTTAGTGCAGTTGGGGGTCTCTGCTCATGCAAATGCCAGTACCACTTTTGAATATTATTCGAAAACTTTTGGTAGAAATTCCATTGATGGCAGAGGCGGAAATATTATTTCCTTTGTGAATGTAGCAGATGAGAATGGAAAGAGTATGGAAAATGCCTTTTGGGATGGACGGTATATTTATTATGGAAATGGGGGGCAGGATTTTGACCAGTTAGCAAAATCTTTAGACGTAGCAGGTCATGAGATTTCTCATGGTGTTATCACTAATACAGCCAATTTAGAATACTTCGGAGAGTCGGGAGCCATGAACGAGTCCTATGCCGATATTTTCGCTATTATGATAACCAGAGATAATTGGCTAATTGGAGAAGAAGTAGTCAACACCAACACCTTTAGAGGAGGGGCTTTAAGAAGTTTAGCAGATCCACATAATGGTGGAACAAGACTAGGAAGTCCAGGCTGGCAACCTAGACATGTCAATGAACAATTTAGAGGTAGAGAAGATAATGGAGGAGTTCATATTAATAGTGGTATTTTAAATCATGCTTTTTATTTATTTTCTGTGGATGAAACAATGGGAGAAGTCAATGATAATGTTTTAAAAACAGAACAAATTTATTATAGAGCATTAACCACTTATTTAACTTCCAGATCCGACTTTAGGGATTTACGAGCAGCAATTATTTTGTCAGCCAAAGATCTGCATGGTCCAAATAGTGCAGAAGTTACGGCAGCTGCAAATGCCTTTGCGAGCGTTGGAATAACGAGTCCCTCTGTAGAATCGATACTCAACACCTCTCCTCCACCCGCAGTAGAAACGATCCCTGATGAAATCGAAGCGAATGTAGGAGAAGACTTTATTTTATATACAGACGATAACTCCAATGGCTTGTATATAAAAAATGTAAGAACGGATGACGTCATCCAAATATCAAACAGTACGGTACTCAATAAACCTAGTATTACAGATAATGGTCGAGAAATAATATTCGTTACGAAAGAAAATACGCTAAAACAAATACTCCTAGATTGGTCATCCTCCCAGATCATAGAAGAGGAAAATACGATTTCCGAAGACAATATATGGAGACGAGCTACTATCTCAAGAGACGGCCGTAGGTTGGCTGCTTTATTTGTTCAAGGGACTCCAGACATTCCCGATAATGTAATTTATGTCCAAGACTTCGAATTAGACATCACCGATCCCAATAATTCTGCACAACTATTTGAACTCTTTAATCCGACTTTTACAGATGGGATTTCCACTGGAACGGTAGAGTATGCCGATGCGATAGAATTTGATTTTACAGGTAATAAAATACTGTATGATGCTAGGAATTTAATCAGAGGAGACTTTGGTAATGAAGACCTCACGTATTGGGATATTGGACTATTGACCATTTGGAACACGGATCAAAATACTTGGACGGATGATGACGATATTAGTAATATCCGAAAGGTATTTTCTGGTATCCCTAGAGATGATAGTATCGGAAATCCAACTTTTTCTAAAAATTCTCCTGACATTATTGCTTTTGAATATGCAGAGAAATTTAATGATGATATACCTGAAAATGATTATTTCATTTTATATGGAGCTAATTTAAAAACGAATAAATTGGATTCCATCTTCAGAAATGACATCATCAATGTTCCCTCTTTTTCTTCTAGAGATGATTTTATTATCTTCAATGTAGAAGATAGTGGGAATCAATTTGATGGTAATCTAATTATTGCTATCAAAGAATTAAAAGAAAATAAGATCAGCCCAAAAAATGAGGATGTATTCTTAGGGGCGGAATATACCAGAGGCGCCCAAACAGGCGTTTGGTTTGCTATCGGAGAGCGAGATTTGAATACCAGTACTTCCAATAATGAGTTAGAAGCAGCGCTAAAGAAGTTGACCATAAGTCCTAATCCGTTTAGAGAAAATCTACTACTTGAGTTTGAGCTTGGAAAAAGGGAAGACCTATCTATTGAAATATTCAATCTTGTTGGACAACAAGTATTTCATCAATCAATAGAGGGTACCGTAGGAGAAAATAAAGTGCTTGTTCCCTTATCAAACTTACACGCGGGTAGCTATAGAGTCAATCTAAAATCAAATAAAGGAGTCATTAGTCGCCAAGTCGTTAAACTGTAATTGTTTGCTCGGCGACTAGCGTCACCTCGCAATAGGTTTCTTTAGCGGCAGCGATTTAAAAAGCGTTTAAAAAAAAACACTTTAAATCGCTGCCGCTAAAAGAACCTCACTGCCGAGCTTGCGTAGCAAGCGAGGTATAAAATTTATGGATTCAACACATAGCTGTAGTTGTCAAAATTTACCGCCCAAATGGAACCAATCAGACGAATGGTATGTTTTTTAAATAATCCTAGAGACAAAGGGTTTACTGTTCTTTATACGGGACGTTGAAAAAATAAATGTTCCAATTGACTTTTTGTTAGTTTTCAAAAATGAACGTATGTCA
>CALJIQ010000012.1 GCA_937973995.1 uncultured Saprospiraceae bacterium | reverse complement strand
ATAAAAAAGTGATTTTACAATACTGTTTAATTGTTTATTTGTTGAACTGTTTATCTAAGTATAGCTTGTAAACGAATAAACAGTTACACAAATAAACAATTAGTTCACTTTCATAATTTTACCCCGTTCGCAGTATAACTCACCCAAATTTTTAAGAATGTCAAATCAATAAAAGAATGTCAAGAGAAAGAAAAGGTGGTCTAATCTGACCCCTGACTCCTGACTCCTGACCCCTGACTCCTCAATATGTCCCACTCCATCACCATACCCTTTTTCGCTTTCAAAGTACAACTTTCAGAAGACAACTATCTGAAAATTCCCTTGATGGATACGCAAGCTTTGCGGATCAATGAACCGGTGCATCTACTTGCAGGTAAATATGCGAATGAATTTCAAAAAAAGGTCTTGAACAAAGGGGAATATAATAAGCTACTATTGGAATATGCAGGAGATGATTATCAGTCAAATCACCTAACCATTAGTTTTGAACCTTCCAAAGACAAAATTAGCTATCCTGCCTTTGAGTTGGAATTTGAGTATTACTTTACCGAAGTAGAACAAGGTTTTTGGGGCGTGGTACCGACAATTGGGATTGATGGCTTTGGCGAATCCTCCTTTGAATTAAGTGCCAACTTAAAAGAAGCTATTCGATTGGATTTCCTTAAAAATAGACGCTTGAAATGGGTGCGAGAAATAGTCGCTACCATGTGGGAAGAACGCATTGAAATGGAGCGAGAAGAGATGGTACTCAACATTCCTTCCCTCAAAGAATTGGAAGCATTAAAAGAAGGAGATGATGAAGAATGGTTGTCGAAAGTCGCTAAAAAAATAAGCATAGAGGAGCAAGTGGTGTATGGTCGAACGAAGGAGTTAGATCAAATCAGCAAAGCCTTAAAAGGAAAATTTACCAGAAATGTCTTGTTGGTAGGAGCATCAGGGGTGGGCAAAACGGCATTGATTTGGGAAATCATTCACCAGCAAACAAAACGTAAAATTAAAGGCGAATTTTGGGAAACCACTGCCTCTACACTCATCAAAGAATTAACGAAGGATACAGGCTGGCAAGATAACCTGTCTAAAGTCTGTAAGGAGATTGCTAATAGAGGGGCGATTTTATATGTTAATAATTTGATGGAATTGTTCGAGGTCGGAAAGTACAGTGGGAACAATGTCAGTGTAGCAGAATACCTGCTTCCTTATATCAGCAGAGGGGAGGTGATTCTGTTTTCTGAATGCTCTGATGAAGAAATGGCGCGAATAGAATTGAATAACCCCAACTATCTAACTGTCTTTCAAGTCATCCGAATAGAAGAACCTAAAAAGGACATTGAACATATTATTATCAATAAGGTCAACGACTTAGCAGCGTCTCGGAATATCAAAATTGACAAATCAGCCATCCAAGAAACCTTGCGACTCAATAAGCGATTTACGCCTTATGCAGGACTTCCTGGCAAACCTATTCGATTTTTAGAAAGTATTTTAATCAATAAAAAAAACATCCAAGAAGAGACCATTAGCCGAACGGCGGTCATTCAAGCATTTTGTGAAGAGACGGGTATGCCCTTATTTATGGTGGACCCAGGCATTCCAATGGACGTAGAAAAAACAAGGACCAATTTTAATAAAAATGTCTTTGGTCAAGAAAAAGCGGTAGATAGCATTGTAGATGTATTATCATCTGTAAAAACTGCTCTCACCCACATTGGAAAACCTATCGCCTCCTTTTTATTTGTAGGTCCTACGGGAGTTGGCAAAACGGAATTGGCAAAAGTATTAGCACAGTTCATGTTTGGTAGTCGTGATAAAATGATTCGTTTTGATATGAGCGAATACGCAGACCCTTTTGCGGTTACTCGCTTGACAGGAACGGGTTCTACTTCGGATGGCTTACTGACTTCTGCGGTGCATCAAGAGCCTTTTTGTGTTTTATTATTTGATGAAATAGAGAAGGCCCATTCCAATTTTTACGATTTATTATTGCAAGTATTGAGTGAAGGAAGACTCACGGATAGTAGAGGTAAATTGGTGAATTTTTGTAGTACGATCATCATTATGACTTCTAATATTGGTGCTAGTAATTTGCAAGGAGGTAGGGTGAGTCTTAAAAAAGAAACTACAGAAAAAGAGGTGACTACGCATTTCATGGGTGCTGTTCAACGATATTTTAGACCAGAGTTATATAATCGAATAGATGAAGTGATTCCGTTTGCCCCTTTGTCCAATGATGTCATTCGATTTGTGGTGGAACGAGAAATCCAATTATTTAAAAAACTAGAAGGTATTCATCACCGACGATTAACCTTAGAGATAGCAGACAAAGTATTGGACTTTTTAGCTCAAAAAGGATACAGTTCTCAATATGGGGCTAGACAGTTGCAAAGAGCGATCAGAGAATACTTAATCATTCCGTTGTCTAAAGAGTTAAATGTATTTGATGATAGCGATCAATTGGATATAAAAGTGGGAATAGAAAAGGAACAAGTAGTTATCGAAATAGAGGACGACCCGCTTGGTTTTGAATTGATGATGGAAGAGGTGGATCGCATGAATTTGGCAGATATAGCTAGTGATTTAAGAAGATCAATTCATAATTTACAGGAGCGGAATATTTATGTTAGTCTAATAAATTCTATTCAAGAATTTGAACGCATCAAAAAGAAACGCCCCAAGCAATTTTGGCAGGATGAAGAACGGGCAAAAAAATATACGCACCTCCTTCAGCTAAAAGAACGAACAAAAGAACTACGGCAAGCAATTGAAAATTTAGAAGAATTGGTAGCCTTGGCATATATGGGCATTGAGACCTATCAGGTAGAATGGGAAACGCAAAAAGAAAATTGGAAAGAAAAATTCTTCGACCTAAAATTAGATTTATGCGTACAACTACGCCCAGCTTTAAATAGTTGCTGGATCGGTGTTTTTGGAAAGCCTCCTAAATCGCAATTTGAATTATACAAAAAGATTTTACAGCAAAAGGGATTGGCATTTTCTTATAAAACCATTTGGTATAGAGAGTCCTTATACAACGAAACGATCCCAGTTAAATCTAAAGAAGAGGTAGTGCAACAAGCTATTAAAGGAAGATACAAGAAAAAACAATACGTGGAAATCACTTACTCCATGCCAGAGAAATATAAGTTTCAATCACCTGAAAAAGGGGATGTGCTAGTGGGGGTAGTTTTTAAAGTAGTGCATCCTTGTATTTACCTGATGTTTCAAGATGAAGGGGGGATGCACAATTGGAAAACAGAATCCAAAAAAGGAAAACGCACCATCGTCCAAGTAAGTACGCAAGAAATCAAACCGCCTAATGGCATCCATAAAGAAACATTCTATACCGAACCTCCTGCTCGCAGAGATTATGAGTTAGAAAAGATGTTTGATAAGCAGTTGAAAAAAACGTATCCTGTCGAGAAAGAAAATTATGCGGAGCATTTATTACCGTATTTAGAAGATACTTTTAAAAAGAATTTGGAAAGGGAACTATATTAAATCATGGAAAGAATATTAGATTTCATAGCAAAAGAAACCGATGGAAAGAATTATAAATCCTACAAATATTGTTTTGAATCAGTTGATGTTCCAAGAGTGAATTATGAAGATAAGAAAGGAATCAAAGTAAAGAAGAAAGGAGAGACGGATAAAAGTCTAACTAAAACTAAATCCCTCAAAGATCTTGCAGAAACAATCAGTAAAAATAGTACTCCATTATTTAGATTTTTTTTAGATGGTTCAAGGAGAACATATAAAGTAGATGATATTGCCTATGGAAAGCGATTATATCCAGTAGTTGCGGGGCAGATAGGGGTGGCAATTTGTGAAAGACCAAATAACCATTCATTCCAACCTTTGTTTTTAGAAAATCCTTTAGTTATTTCTATACCAGAAAATGCAAATGCTCAAACTACAATTGGAAATAGCGAATTGTTTTTTAATAGTCTTCTTCAGAAACTGAATAAACAAAGTATTCTAAACAACCAGAATTTAGCTTTCAGTAAAATTTTGCCTTATAAAAGTACATCCGTAAAGGAACATGATAAGTATGAAGATAGAGGTATTGCTAAAATTCAAGATGAAATGATTTCGCTTGAACAAAAAGTAGTATTGAAATTAGTTAAGGCGAAAAAATTGAATGATAATTCCTTTTTAATAAAAGATGGGTCACTAGAATATATGAAAACTGGAGAGGCGAAAGAATTAGCTCAAATTAAATCAAATTATGATTGCGTAGTAGGTGTATCTAAAGCATTT
>CALJIQ010000011.1 GCA_937973995.1 uncultured Saprospiraceae bacterium | reverse complement strand
AAGACTTTTTACACGCTGTAGTGATAAGTCTATTATTTTTTCTTAGTGCGTTTCTTTCTCTTCCCTTTTGTAGATACTGTTGGAGGTAATTTTGTTTTTTCAATAATCAAAGTATCTTTTTCCTTCAAATTAGGTAATAGCTTACTCACTAGGCTATTTCTAGACTTATAAAACATGGTTCCTATTAATCCTAACAAGGCTAAAAGTAGAAGTATAGAGGAAACCAAAGAAATGCTTTCTCCTAGATAAAACATCTTAGGTTCAAATTTAAATTCAATTTTATGGCTTCCAGCAGGTATCCTCATTGCCCTTAAGGCATAATTTGCTCGTATGTGTTCTACTGGATTTCCATCTATATAGGCCTGCCATCCTTTATTTGGTCCATACCACATTTCAGAAAAAACGGCTAGTTGCTCACTAGAAGCATTAGACGAATAGGTTAAATAATGAGGTTTATAATAAGTAAGGGCAATGGATCCATTTTTTTGAGGATCAAAATCTCCTATATAATTATTAAATTCTGTATCTAATATGACTGCATCACTAGCAGTATTTAGTCCTTTTAAGGAGGCTATTTCTTCGTTGGGGTTAGTTACTTGTTTAATATTTTCCACAAACCAAGCAGTACCATTAGCACCAGGATTACTTTGCAATTTGGACTCCCTACTAATGATATATTTCGTATTCAACATATTTAAAACAGCTTGATTCCCAGTTGAAATATGCTGATCTATTAAGTCCTGTATTCTCTGCAACTTTGCAGGGTGATAGCCTCCTATTGTATTATGATAATAAGAAGTTTGTGAAGAATTAAATACATTAATGGACATATCCAATACTCGATAGCCTCCTCGTCCTACAGGATTACTTGAAATATTCTCAGGAGTCATTCTCTCTGCAGCATAAATTTGCTGATCCACAGGTCGCATCACATAGTCTCTATTCATATTACTTTGACTTACAAAGTCATCAATTCCCAAATATCGTTTCCCAACTGACCAAGAATCAAATAAAACTAATGCGCCCAATACCCCGAATAATATCCATTTGCTTGCTTTGTCTTTTAAATAAGCCCATAGCACTCCAGCAACAATTACAACTAAAATAAAGGAGCGAAGACTATCAGATCTCATTAAGCTTTTCCGATCTGCTACAAAAGCCTCTACCAAACCTCCAGCCTGCTGATAGCTAGCATCTCCTGGGCTGCTAAAATCAAACAAGGTAGGACCAAGCAAAGCAAAAAACAGCGAAATACCTCCTGCAATGCCAGTAGCTATATATAAAGACCGAATAGCATGGGGTTTTGAAATTTCATTTTTTAATAGAGTTGATAGCCCCAGTATTCCCAATATAGGAATCAATAAATTGGTTATGCTTGCAATAGAATTAGGCGTTCGAAATTTACTATACATGGGAACATAGTTAAAGAAGAATCTTGACAGCATATCAAAATTCTTACCCATAGATAGTAACAAGGTTAATAAAACACCAATAGCTAACCACCATTTGATCGGACCTCGAACAATCAACAATCCAAGAATAAACAGAAAACAGAAGATGATGCCTGAATAAGCTGGACCACTTGTAAATGGTAATGCCCCCCAGTATAAAGGAGCTTGATTGAGACTTCTTCCCATATTTCTCATGGCAATAGCAGTAGCTGAAGTGGGACCAATCATTTCCCCTGAACCTCCTCCTACTATTCCTGGAATCATCGTTGCCACTAAGTCCATCGTTCCATTACTCCATTGCATCGCATAATCATACGCTAAACCAGATACTTCACTACTAGAAGATGTATTGCCTGAAACTTCTAGTATAGGATCTCCTCTCATTGTGTCCTTGGAATATTCATAGGTAGTGAGAAGATTACCAGCAGAAGTAGCGACTCCGAGTAATAGTCCGACCAATAAAATACCACCTGCCTTCACAAGAGAGGCAATTTCTCCTGCTTTTACATGTTGAATAATTTCAAACAAAACATATATCGCTACTACCAATCCCAAATAGTATATCATTTGAATATGATTGGCATAAATCCCAGTAGCCATACTAACTGCAAAAAGCAATCCTCCCAATAAATATTTCTTGCGAAACACTAACATTACCCCAGCTATGATGGGTGCAAATTGAGCAATTACCCTCAATTTAGTCATGTGTCCAGCTTCAAAAAGGATCAGGTGGTTGGAAGAAAAACCAAAACCTATAGCACCGACCAAACTAAGCCACGGATTAACTCCTAATGAAATGAACATAAGATAGCATCCCAACATGATAGCTATAAAATAACCAATTGGTCGCCCCATGCCCATCTGATATAGCCGCTCAATAATACCAATTTTATTTCCTTTATAATTTACACCTATTTGGTAAACAGGCATTCCACCGAACATAGCATTTGTCCACAATGGGTCTTCCCCTTGTTTTCTTAAATCTGCTACTTCTTTGGACATCCCTTTATGCGATACAATATCTCCTGAGCGTACCACTTTTCCATTTAATTGAGGATAAAAATAAAAGACACTTGATGCAAAAATTACAAGGATAGCTATTAAGTGTGGAAATGCTTTTTTCAATAGTTCAGATCCCATATTCGGTTTTTACTGGAAAAAATAAGACATCAAAGGTAAAAGAAAAATAACTAACAAATACCTGTTATAAATGCGATAAATAATCCTACGAATAAAACGCTATTATGTTGATAAGATGCCCTGTAAAACCAGCAACAATTAGAGAAGTCCATCGTAATTATTTACGATTTATCAATAAATTATAAATTCATAAATTTATCAAGATGAACGATCTACTAGGCATAGGCTCCCGAGTAAACCACCCAGCTTACGGTTTCGGGGTAATCATCCAATTGCATAAAGTCGCTTATGATGTGTGCTTTCAGACTTACGGAATAAAGAGTGTGGGAAAAGAATATGATAAGTGGGAAATCATCGAAGCGATAGCAACAGAAGCAGAGGTGACGTTCACCGCAGCAGAGGTATCTTTAAAAAGAATATTACAAACCTGGTCTGGCATAAGTGAGGTCGTTCCTTTAGCGGATAAATGGAAAGATGGAACGCTCATATTGAAACCAGAAGACCCTACCTTGAAAAGTAAGGATATGCCTATTGAAACCTTCTTTCATAAAATTGTCATGGTAAGAGATCGGTTGAGGGTGATGGAACAGCGGATCAATGCAAGTAAGAATTTAAGCGATGAAGAGAAAGTGAATTTGCAGCAATACCTCACTAGAATCTATGGTAGTTTGACCACTTTCAATGTGTTGTTTAAATACAAAGAGAATTCATTTGTAGGAGAACGAAGCAAAGCGATGGCTTGATTTTATTGATGGTTGGATGGCTTGATGGTTATTTGGTCATGGACAATTTACTTAACAAGCTGGTAAACTCTAACGTAATCCACTTCCATTGTGGCAGGAAAAGGAGTAGTCGCATTTAAGTTTTGACCGGATTCCGAATTCAATGCAAGATTGAGGCGCAAGACCATCCATTGTTCCCACGGAAAAGCAGGATTGCGCTTATGTCTTCCTTTTCTTATGCTTTGCTGCTTTAATATCGATGGATCTTTAAATCTTGGGAAGGTTCGTAGCAGGCGATCATCTACATAGTATCTAAGAGCTAGGGCATCCCATTCTAAAGCATACACATGCCAGTCCTCGATATTCCAATCAATAGGGAAATCCATTCTTGCTTTTATTGAACCATTATGGACACTTGTAGTAAATATAGGCTGAGAGGTATCAAAAATCTCTACTATATCAATCTCCCCTGCCCTACCAGTCGCTCCTCCTCCGCCCCAAAGCCAGAATGCTGGCCAGAATCCTGCTCCTTTGGGTAGTTTACATCTAACTTCAAAGCGACCATATTGAAAAGCAATGGTATCTGCACGAGTCTCTACTGCGCCTGATGTATAATTAAATGGTAACTGAAATAAATCGCCAATCTTCTTTTTAGCACAAGGATGTGCTTCTTCATAAATCCCTTCATAAAAATACGATTCCTTTTTGGCGATCAGTTTTAAAGTCCCGCCAGAAACTTCTATATTATTTGGATGATAGCATTGTAGCTCCGTGCGGCAATTCTTTCTTGGAAGGGTACGATCCCAAGGTTGAGGATTACCATAAGAGGTACGCCAAATATTGGTGTCTAATTGAGCATCTTCAAACTCTTCATGGAAATATAATTGGTACTGCTTTGCAGGTAAGATTATAGGAGTAGAAAGTCGCTCTTTCTTTTGTTGACGGTCTTTATATTGGCCTAATCCTAGAAGCGGTAGTGTAAGGCACCCAATCAAAAATAGACATCGCATCATGCTATTTCATTGCAAAAAGCATGCAAGTAGAAAGAATATAAAAAATTAATATAAAATTAAGGTTTGTGGAGCAAAACAATCAGATTAAAATGGAGACTTGTACCAAATTGAATGGATATATTTTCCGACAATTGAAAATAAAATTTGTGATTTTTTTTCAGATTAATAAGTTAGTGTATTTTTAACACTTAGTCTAGTTGTATGTCAATAGAATTGCGGCTAATTTGCGCCTCAATGCAAACGAAGAATCAAGTATAGAAAATAAGATGAGTAAAACTTTACCACATTAGTTCACATTAGCAGATTCACATTAGAACACAAATTGTACATGCTCTTTTTGTGTTCTAATGTGAAACTACTAATATGTTCTTATGTGGTAAAACTGCATCAATTATTTTCGCTTTTTACTATTACTTAAACTGGACATGAAAATGCTTGAAAAACAAAAGCGGTCCACCCTATTTATTTGGGGAACCGCTATTCTCTTTGCCTTGGTTGCTACCTTTACAGTCATCCAATTATTGAAGCTATACACTACAATTCAGTAGATTTTCACACTTATCCTTCTACTAATTCTCGTCCTGCTTGCGTAAAAGCTTCCAAATCACCTAGCAATTCTTTCGCTTGGGCGGCTATCACATCCAGTTCTGCTACATTTTGCTCCAATTTTTGACGAATACTAGAAGCTACTAGTACCATGTGGAAATCATTACCAGCCTCCAGTACTTGGGTTACCTTATCTATACTAACAGAAGCTTCTTGGTAAGACTTGTCCCATTTCACTTTTAGTTCTTGGTTTTTTGCCAATTCTTGATTTCGCAGCGATTCTTTATTGATATTATTACTTAATTCATCAAGTTTAGCAAAAAAGTCGGAGGAACTAGTCCCTACTCGATCAAAATCCTTTTTCAGATTACTATACCTACTCTGAATAGAAGTCCATTCTTTTTCAAAGTCTTTGGAAACCTCTGGTAAATTTGGATTCTCTGCCGTTAATTCTTGCTGCGCATCTTCCAGACTACTTACTAATTTAGCAGAAAGCTTTTGGCGATTTTTTTCAAAAGATTCAATAGAAGATTTTAGTTTTTCCCCATGTTGTAGGGCTGTCTTGGTATTTTTCCACTTACATGCTGATACTGCCAATAGCATTGGCAAGACAAGAAATAGGATTCTTTTCATAGTATTATTTAATTGAGATAATTTCTTTAAGGAATTTACGAATTAATATTACAAAAAATGATTATTCAAAAATACCACAAATTTACAAGCTATTCTCCACTACAAAAATAGGTGTCCTCCTATGACAGAAGAAACACCTAAATTGATTGTTATTAATCGATAATTCTTATAATAAGTAGTGTTTAGACAAGAATTACGAGTCAGGCATGCAATAATTAGTATTGGGGAAATGAAATGGGTGTACCTTAAATACAGATGAGTAAAAAATAGTTGTTGGAATTGTTAGTAACGATGACTTAGATGGATGGAACTTGAAATCGCAAGAAGAGAATAAATAGGAGAAGGATTTGTAAGACGGATAATACAAATCTATTTAAATTTTTCCTAAAAAGAAATAGGTACCCTTAAATTACTTGATTTAAGTGTCTTTGACACGCTATAATTACAAATAATGGAGTCCTTTTTATCTACTTATGGTTTGGCGGCTGTTTTTATTGGAATGCTGATTGAAGGTGAAATACTATTCATTTCAGCAGTAGTATTAGCAAAAATGGGGCATTTTAATCTAAGTAGCGTATTATTCGCTATATATTTGGGAGCGGTAGGGCATGATTGGATTTTTTATTTGCTAGGCAGAACACAGGAAGCTTATCTCTTCCAAAAAAAACCTGTTTTAAAACAACAAGTGATACAATTCTTCTCACCAATAGAGCGAAATCCCTTGCTATTCTTCCTATTTTATCGATTTATGATTGGATTTAGAATGATTATCCTCTCTGTATTTGGAATAAAAGGAATCTCTATCCAAAAATTTTTAGGAGTTAGCCTACTCGCTAACTTTTTATGGGTGGCTACCTATGGCTTCTTAGGCTACTTTTTTGCTGATGTTATCATTGAAAACTTAGAATGGCTGGATACTCATAAATACTTTCTGATCGTCGGGGCTTTTTTTGTGATCCTGCTCCTCCAACTTAGGAAAAGAAAGTAATTGGAAATTTAATTTCAATCTCAACCACAACCTCAACTTCAAGGATAAAATCCGAAACCTGCATTTTTCTTGCCTCTGGCAAGTATGTCTATTCAAAATAGTCGCCAGAGGCGAGCAAATAGAGGTTTCGGACTTCAAGTCCTCACCAGCAACTATAAAACTTAACAGCCCTGCCGCCTACCGTCCACCGCCTACCGTCCGACACTCTTTCAAAATACGTTGCACCTCCAATGGATTAACAAATCCAAAATCATTTCCCCATGCTTGATTCATGTAGTTGATGATATTGGTAATTTCGGCATCCGTCAATTGAGGAACGCCTGCCATAGGCGTATTGTAAGAAACGCCATTCACTACAATCGTATCAGCAATACCATATCGAATGATGCAGGGTAATTTTTCCGGGTATGCTTTTAAAAAATCGGCACCTGCCAAAGGAGGGATATTACCTGTCAATCCTGATCCATCATCCATGTGGCAACTAGCACAAAAATTTTGGTACATGATCTCTCCATGAGAATAGGGCTTGTATTGACAGGCATAACTCCACAATAACAGTCCTAGCAAACAAATAACAGCGTATTTAGGACTGCTCATTCTCCATTTCTTTTAGTAGTTTCTTGATGTCTTTTAAAAAGGCAGTAACAGATTCTTCATCAGTACCGTCGCAAAACGCCCGCAGGTTTCTATTCTTATCTACCAACACGAGTCGTCCACTGTGGTTAAAGCCCCCAGGAGCATCTGCATCTTCTATTGCGATATTAAAGTAATCTTCCGCTATCTCATGAATTTCCTCTTTATCTCCTGTTACAAAATGCCATTTGTCTGATGTAACCCCCAGGTTATCTGCATATTTTTTAAGTCGAGGGATCGTATCGTATTTTGTATCAATACTATGAGAAAGTAGGAGCAGACGATCTTCTGATTTGAAAGTATCATGAATCCGAAGCATAGACTTAGTCAATTTCGGACAGATGGTAGGACAAGAAATAAAAAAGTGATCTGCCACATATGCTTTCCCTACAAAATTTTGATTGGTAATTTCCGCACTATCTTGATTCACAAAAGAAAAGTCAGGTATTGTATGATGAATGGTCTTACCATCTTCTTCATAGGAATGACCTAAAATGGGCAATGTAGTAGTGTCTTCATTGCAAGCAGATAAGCAGAATAAAGCGACTATGAAGATGCTAAATACTGCACCACTTTTGATTGGCTCTTTGAAAAGGAAATAGTTCATTGATTATTTTTTAAGAATGATTGACCATTAGCTATACTAGTATCAAACAACTCTTTGACTTTCTTCATCGTTTGATCTTCTTTGTCTAAATAATCCAAAATCTCATCATGACTCAATGTACCTTGTAGTTCACCGAGTTTTTTAAAACCGTGCATCCAATCCATCATGCTTTCATCCGCCTTTTCTAAGTCAGCAATGAGCTGATTTGCTTTAGTCACTAAAGCGGCAGCACCTTCTGGTTGGTTATCCCGAAAAGCTTTTAGTTGTTTGCCTACTTTTCGAGTATCCCCCATCATGGGCATCACTATGTCATGGTTGGCCATCACGGCATCCCATTTCTCTCCTTGTAATTTTTCTTCTTGAGTTTGCCTACTGCCAGCTCCACAGGAAGATAAAATAAAAAGGAGCGCCAAAAAAAAACTTAGATACTTCATATTTGTTTTTAAGAATGATTGAGTAGTGTTTATTCCAAAATTTTTTCGATTGGCCTTGACCATCTACCGTCAAGTGAAACGACCGTCTACCGTCAACCGAATAAAGTCTAGTATGTAACACAAAAGTAGCAGGTAGGGGTCATCTGGTCTAACTAAAATGCCACTTTTTTACATCTCTTTGACGCTGATGGCTGGTTCTTACATATATAGGTGTTAAGGTGATTTGGTTTTGTGGCATAGTATTGAAGCTTTTTTTACGAAAGTTTTATCGAATATGTACCCAATACTCCATATTGAAAACTCAGCCTTACGACCAAAACACCCTAAAACCACAATACCTAGCCAATTAACCATTAAAAAACAGAAATTACTGGGTGAATTCCGTATTCCTTTGTAGAATTTATTGAAATTTCCTTACTTTGTAGGCTTAATCCACCCTATTGACTTCAATCAATACATTATACAATTTAAGCTATACCACATGGGTTTTGGAGACAGACTAAAGTCTTGGTTTGTAATAGAAGAAGAATCTTCTGCTAAGGGAACGAGTAAAAACAAACCAAAAGCCAAAAAAGAGTCCACTACTTCCGCCAAATCAGCTCCCAAAAAGGCTACTAATCCAACAACAGCAACTAGTGAACCTGGTAAGGTAACGACCAAGTTCATGGAGATTTTATTGGCGGCTATGGATAAGAAAAATCTAGATGGATTTGATTATTTAGAATTTAAACAATCCTTAAAATCCCTAGAAAAAATGCCGATGGATGAGGCTACTCGGTACCAATCTGCTTTTGCAATGGCAAAAACAATGGGCGCCACCCCGGAGCAATTGGTCAAAACTGCTAGTCATTACATCAATGTACTCAAGTCTGAAGAGCAAAAATTTGGGCAAGCCTTAGTCGCTCAACGCTCCAAGCAAGTGGGGGGCAGAGAGAGCCAAATCAAGCAGTTAGAGACAGGTATTCAACAAAAAGCAGAGCATATTAAAAAATTAACTGCTGAAATTGAAAAAGATCAGAAAACATTAGAAAAAATAAAAAGTGAGATTTCTGGAGCAGTGGTAAAAGTGGAAACGACAAAAAATAACTTCATCGCTTCTTTCAATTCCTTGGTGGCACAAATCCAAAAGGATATTGATAACATGCAGAAATACTTGAAATAATTTAATAAAAAATGGCAGATTTTAAACCAAAACCATTTTGGAAGCGCCCAGAGGGCGTGACAGGAGCTGTATTTTTGGGCGCACTGGTCTTAGGAGCTGGATACTTATTATCGATACTTCCTTTGGCAGCAATCATAGGAAATACAATCTATTTAGCAGGCACCTTAATGGCATTAGCTGCGGTGATTTTTGTAGCCTTAGATTCTAAAGCAAGAGGATTGATCAGCTATATGTACAAAAGTGCCATGCGAGCTATTACTGGACTCTTTGTTCAAATTGACCCGATAGGCATATTAAAATCTTATGTAGATGACATGAAAAAAAATCTACGTAAAATGAACAAACAAATTGGAAAGTTGCGGGGTCAGATGCACAAGTTACAAGAGTTGATTCATAATAATAAGAAACAGATACAGTCCAGTATTTCTACGGCTAGCCGAGCGAAGGAGATGAACAAAAAGGCAGAGGTGATATTAAAAACGAGGAAGGCAGGCCGTTTGAGAGAATCCAATATGAAATTAGAGGATTTGTACAAAAAAATGGAGGTGATGTATCGCGTGCTAACCAGAATGTATGAAAACTCTGAAATATTACTAGAAGATGTCCAAGACCAAGTAATGGTCAAAGAGCAAGAAAGAAAAGCGATTCATGCCAGTCATTCAGCCATGAAGTCTGCGATGAGCGTTATCAAAGGGGATAAAGACAAACGAGCCATGTTTGACATGGCTTTGGAGAAAGTAGCAGACGATGTTAGTCAGAAAGTGGGAGAAATGGAGCGATTCATGGATATGTCTTCTAATTTTATGGAGTCCATTGATTTACAAAATGGCGTTTTTGAAGAAGAAGGTATGAAATTATTAGAAAAGTGGGAGCGAGAAGGCGCATCGCTAATATTAGGAGATGAAAAGGACGATATACTAGTAGCCGCTAATAGCGAAGAAAATGTGTTGGATTTAAACGCACCTATCCAATCCCCTGTCCGTGTGGAAGGGCATCGGAATCAATATGATAGTTTCTTTGAATAATTTATTAGATGGCTAGATTGTTTGATCGCTAGATTGTCAACACTTAGTTGGCACAACCATCAAACCATCTTAACAATCAAACCATCTTCAAAAATCACCAATAATAAAATGGCAAGAAGACTTACGACATTTTCTAAATTATTAATTACCATGCTCATAGTTGGGCTATTGGTTTTTGGCGGAAAATGTGCTTTAGACAATACAGAGATGGGTCGTAATTTGCAGAACCAAGCTGAAAATTACGAGCAAGATAATAGTGGAAATTACGGTTCTACTGATAACGATAATCGGAGTACTTCTCCAGCTAATCGACCTAGTACTAATTCATCAAGCGGAGTCAACCGAGACGATGTTATACGTATTGGCGTAGTGACTTGGGGAGGCTATGCGGCTGGACAATACTTCAATGAAGGCTTTGAGGCTAATAGAAATTCTCGATTCTATAAAGACTATGGCTTTATGGTAGAGTTTGAGGTATTGGATCAGTTTGTTCCTTCTAGAGAAGCGTGGAAAAATGATAATGTAGATTTATTATGGGCAACGATTGATGCCTTCCCTACAGAAGCGGGGGGGGATTTAGCCCAATTTGACCCAGTGGTCTTATTTCAAGCAGACTGGTCGAGAGGAGGAGATGCGATTGTTGCACGAAGAGGGATTACCAAAGTATCAGATTTAAAAGATAAAAAAATCGCCGTAGCAGAATTAACTCCTTCCCACTCCTTCTTATTATGGATGTTGGAAGCTGGTGGACTTACACAAGATGATGTGGAACTAGTGCCTCAGGAAGATGCCGTTCAAGCGGCACAAATATTTAAAAGTCAACGGGTAGATGCAGCAGTAGTCTGGTCTCCAGATGATATTCTTTCTGTAAAGGCGGTGCCTGGTTCAAGGGTTTTAGAAAGCACTCGATCTGCTTCTAACATTATTGCAGATGTTTTCTTTGCTAAGAAAGCCTACGTAAATAAAAATAAACAACGTCTTCAACAATTATATGAAGGATGGATGAAAGGAGCTGCGGAAATTAATAATTCCGCAACCGCTCGGAAAAAAGCAGCCACTATTCTTTCGGAAGAATTTACAGAACGAGGTACTGCTTTATCTGTGGAGGAAGCAGACGAAATGATAGGCAATGTTCGCTTAGTAACACATGGGGATAATAAAAACTTTTTTGGTTTAAATAGTGCTTTCCGTGGGGTTACAGGAGAAAGTTTGTACTCAAGAATGTCCAATGTTTATAACGATTTAGGGCATACAGGTGGTAAATTTCCACCTACCTGGAGTCAAATTAATTTCCCAGGATTGGTGAATGCTACCACACTTACTGGACCAGCTCACTTCCCTGAAAAAGCCAAAGACTTTGCAGCTGCCACCGCAGCAGATGAAACAAAAGAAGCAGTAGCTACCAAAAGGGTTTCTATTAACTTCCGTACTGGCGAATTCCAATTGGATGAAAATGCCAAATATATCATTGATAAGGAATTTGTACCTATTGCCAATGCTTTCTCCAATTCTAAAATTAGAATAGAAGGTAATACGGACAATACAGGTTCAAGAGGTACCAATGTTTCTCTTTCCAAGAAACGAGCACAAGCGGTCACTTCCTACTTAATCAATGAGTATAATATGCCGCGAAATAGATTTGTCGTGGTAGGAAATGGTCCTGATAAGCCTGTTGCAGATAATAATAGTGATAGAGGAAGAGCGCAGAATCGTCGTACCGATTTTGAATTAATCGGCGGCTAGTGACTGGTGATTAGTGATTAGTGATTGGTAAAAACCAGTCACTAATCACCAGTCACCTATTACCTTCCATTCCACTCCTTAATAATCATTGCTTCTCGCTGAAATAACCCTTGCTCGCCGTTCATTAATTTATCTCTCCGTTCTTGCGTCACCGCATCCGAATGCCACCAATCATACACATCTTTGATGGTAGTAGCTAAGGGTCTATATGTCAATCCATTGGCCACTGACTTATCAATATTCACTCGGGACATTCCTTTGAATTTTTCACCAGGAAGTATCCAGGGTGCTATAAAGGGAACTTGATTTTTTTCGAGAAAGTCATAATCATCTATAGATACAAAATTGACCTTTGAGCCAAAGGCAGCATGCGCCCCATACACATAAGCGGGCATGGTCATAGGAGAGGCGGGACCTGCTCCATTATAAGTACCAGTCGTACCATTCTCAATCAATCGGATCATCCATTCGGCGATATCTCGCACATCAATGAATTGTACGGGATCATTTGCTTTTCCTGGAAGGATAATATCGCCTCCTTTTGCCAAACGAAGCGGCCAATACATAAAACGATCTGTTCTATCTGCTGGTCCAGTCATAAAATGTGGACGTATGGCTATCGTTCTGTCTTCTCCAAATATTTTTCTGGCAATGGCCTCAGAATTCGCTTTCATCACCCCATAATCATACATAGGCTTTTCGCCTTCGTCCAATTGCGCTGGCACTTCCATTACCAAAGGCGCATCCTCTTTTACATTTACGGTGTAATAAGGATAGTAAGCACTTACGGAAGAGACATACACATATAATCCCACCTGATCTTTCAACAAATCGGCAGTCGCTTTTGTCCAAGAGACTTTTCTACCAGAATTATCAATGACTGCATCCCATTGTTTTCCTTTTAGCGCTAATAAATTATTCTCTCGATCTCCTGTCAATTGCTCTACCTGATCAAATAATTCTTTATGAATGGTGGGCTTGGTTTTGCCTCTGGTAAAGGTCGTTATTTGATGTCCTCTCTTTAAGGCATACGCAATTTGGTGGGGACCCAAAAAACTAGTACCCCCTAGGATAAGTATTTTTAATGGACCTTCTTTTTTAACGATAGGTGCTAGTTGAGTAGTGGTATTGCAAGCAGCTAATATAGAACCACCTGTTAATGGTAGGACTGCCGACGTCTGCAAGGCAGTTCGTATAAATTTCCTTCTGCTAGGGTTAGGGGTGTTTTTCATAAAAAGATCAATTTATTTCCCGCAAAGTACCGCCAAGGTTTCGCAAAGTCTCGCAAAGGTCTGACTTAGCGGGACTTTGCGAATCCTTAGCGTGACTTAGCGGGAAATATATTTTATTGCTTCTATTGTCGAACTCTTATTCATTAAACAAATCCATTAACGCTTGACTAGTCACCCCTACCCCAGTTTCAATAGATTTAGAAGGATCAGGATAATAAAAGGGAGAATGCAAACCAGGCAATTCTTCCCCTGAAGCTATCCTTGCATCTGGTACGGTCCCTAACCAGTATAAAATAGTGGGTACTTTATGTTTGGTACTACCATATCTAGAAAAATCTTCCCCTACCATTTGAGGTTCAGCAGCTTGCACATGGTCGGTGCCGATCACTTTCGCTGCGGAGGCTAGGACTTTATTGGTCAAATCAGGATGATTATAATTAGCGGGTGTTCCAGCAGGCTTAACCGTTACTATGGGATACTTATCTTCTGACAGACCGGCCCCCATTGCTGTACCTTTAGCTATTTCTCTAATCCGTTTATAGATTAAGTCTTCTACTTCTTTCTTATAGGTTCTAATGGTCAGTTTCAAGGTTACTTCATCAGGGATGATATTATGTACCGTTCCTCCTTTGATCGCTCCAACAGTTACTACCGCCGCTTCAATGGGTTTCACATTCCGACTAACGATTGTCTGAATATCCATCACCATCATACTAGCTAAGACCACAGGATCTACGGACATATGAGGAGAAGCACCATGCGCACCCACCCCAAATACTTGGATGTCCACACTACCCACACTTGCCATCGAATACCCTTCACTTAATCCAATTTGTCCAGCAGGGATCGTTGGGCTAGAGTGCAATCCAATTCCATATTTAGGAACGCCAAAACGCTCATACAAGCCAGCTTCTAACATCATTTTAGCTCCTTGACCAATCTCTTCCGCAGGCTGACCAATGACCATTAAGGTTCCCTTCCACTGATCTTTCATTTTTGCCATCGCTCTTGCAGTCCCCAATAAGGTAGTCATGTGTATATCATGCCCACAGGAGTGCATCACCCCAGTAGATTGACCATTCAAATCAATTTCTTTTTTACTGGCGTATTCCAATTCGGTTTTTTCAGGCATAGGGAGCGCATCCATATCCGTTCGATATAGGATGGTAGGTCCTGCTCCATTTTTTAAAATACCTACAATTCCATGCCCACCTACTTTCTCTGTCACTTCTAAGCCCGCTTCTCTCAAGGCGCTGGCCAATGCTGCCGCTGTTTCTGTTTCTTGAAGAGAAATTTCAGGATTTTGATGTCGCTCTTTATAAAACTTCACAAGATAAGGTAAGTCCTCCTTGATGATCGCCTCCATTTCAGAAGGAGGATCAATAAGCGTTTTAGTAGCTGCGCAGGATAAGAAGATAAAAACTAGTAGAAAAAATCTCATATTATAGGTTTAGTGAAATAGAAAATAAGAGGTGCTATGATATTTTACCACATTAGTTCACATAAGCGGATTCACATTAGAACACATATAGTAAGTGTCCGTTTGTGACCTAATGTGAATCAACTAATATGTGCTAATGTGGTAAAACAACACAAGTGATTTTCACTTTTTACTTAGTTCAATTAAATTCGACACAAATTAGCATTTATCTAACTATTAATTAAATCAAAATGAGCGATATATATAAGGGGTGACTTTAGGCCTTTGTGGCTAAAAAATGTTGACTGAGGAACCGTTGAACCCCTTCCACATCTGATGGAGAAAAGGCAGTCCAATGAGGTCTTTTCCTAAACCATGTCAATTGCCGCTTGGCATACCGACGAGTATTTCTTTTAATTAATTCAATGGCTTCGGAAAGCTCATATTGTCCCTCAAAGTGTCGAAATAATTCTTCGTACCCCACTGTTTGTAAAGCATTTAAATGGCGTTGGGGATGCAATTGCTTTGCCTCTTCTATCAGCCCTTGTTCCACCATTTGATCCACCCGAGAATTAATCCGCTCATAAAGTCTTTTCCGATCCATTTCTAAAAGAATGTATATAGGCTCAAAGGGTCTTTTTTTGATAGCTTGTTGTCGAAAAGAAGAGAAAGGCTTCCCACTAGCTTCTATCACCGTAAGAGCTCGAAGCAAGCGATGAGGGTTGTGAATATCCACTTCGTAAAAATAGGTAGGGTCTTGTAATTCTAAAGCCTTTTGAAGCGGCAATATCCCTTCTTTTTGAAATAATAAATTCCATTTTTCCTTTATGACAAGTGGAACATCAGGAAATTCGTCCAATCCTTCACAAATCGCCCTTATAAACATCCCAGAGCCCCCTACTAATAGGGCAACATCATATCGTTCATATAATTCTTCTAATTTGGCGATCGCATCTCGCTCATAATCTCCAACAGAGTAGGACGTTTCAATACTTAAGTTATTAATAAAATGGTGAGGGGCTTGTTCCAATTCAATAGCAGTAGGTTTAGCAGTGCCAATACTTAATTCTTTATAAAATTGGCGACTATCAGCAGACAAAATCTCTACCCCAAAATAATTGGCTAGGTGGATCGCCATAGAAGTTTTGCCGATCCCCGTAGGACCACCTATTATCACCAATATTTTGCTATTTGTCATTAGATAGGTAACGTTCTTTTTTTAAGCGGAATTTATGCGCTAAAAAAATTAGTTAAAAATTGTCAGAATTTTATTTTTCTCCTTTGAAATATGAATTATTGTTCATAAATTTGGCTCATTAATTAAGAGATCTATTTTAGATAAAGATATTGTTTTCATTTGGTTTTTTGGGTTATGGGAGCCGCCTGGCTCCCATTTTTTTATGCCGCTTCCTCAACCGTTATCTTCGTAATTACATCACCTTGTCGAATATCATCAATAACTTCTAAACCTTCTACCACTTTCCCAAAACAAGTGTGATTTTTATCTAAGTGAGCGGTATTGTCTCTACTGTGACAAATAAAAAACTGAGAACCTCCCGTATTTCTACCTGCATGTGCCATAGACAAGACGCCCTTATCATGGTATTGATTGTCTCCAGTTAATTCACAATCGATCTTATAACCTGGACCGCCATTTCCAATACCATTCGGGCAACCACCCTGAATCACAAAATTCGGTAGGACTCTATGGAAGGTAAGCCCATCGTAAAAGCCACTCTTTGCTAAATCTACAAAGTTTTTTACCGTATTCGGTGCATCCTCTACATAAAACTCAACTTTCATGAGTCCTTTTTCTGTATGAATTTCTGCTGTCATAATATTTTTTTATTAGTTCAAAAGTTGGCAAATATACTAAATAGCCCCTACAATCTTAGGTAACGAAAAAGATAGGAATCTAAATAAATCGTACTATATTTACGTCAAAATAGTTGATTCTTTTCGATCCAATCTGAATGAGATTACCTTATCGGATAGTCCGTCCTTTAGCCAGAATAGCCCTAAAAATTTATTTTAAAAAAATATACCTAACAGGTTTAGAAAATCTACCTGAGGACAAGCCAGTTATATTGGCTGCTAATCATCCTACTGCCTTTTTAGAACCTTGTTTACTAGCCTGTCTGTTACCCATGCCTTTGCATTTCATGGTACGAGGAGATTTTTTTCAAAAACCCATCTTTCGAAAAATGTTAGAATCCTTGCATATGATTCCTATGTACCGGATGAAAGATATAGGGATCAAAGGGGTTCGGAGTAACTTTTCTTCCTTAGACATTGTCTATGATTACCTAAAAAAAAATACCACCATTCTTATCTTAGCAGAAGGAACAACCGTGCATGAGAAGCGATTACGCCCCATCCGAAAAGGCGCGGCTCGGATGGCACTAGGAGCAATTGAAAAATATCCAGACTTAGACGTACAAATCATTCCGTTAGGGGTCAATTATACAGACGTCCTTCGTTTTCGATCTACCGTAATGTTGGATGTGGGTGAACCCATGTCCGTCAAATCCTACCTTCAGAATACCCAACGTCATAGAGCTAAGACCATTAATTTGATTACCAAAGATTTAAAAGAGCAGTTAGAAGGAAATGTGATTCATATTGCCAATACAGAAGATGATGAGATGGCCAATCAAGCATTGGAATTGAGTCGAAACGAAATCAGGCAGCCAATATTCCCAATCCAAGCCCCCCATAGACAACCTTTAAACCAAGAAATGAAGATCGCAAAGCAGATCAATCAACTAGCCCCTAAACAAAAAGAAACTTTGAAATCATCGCTTGCTACCTATTTCTCTCAACTCCAAACGAATCACCTAAATGACCGCACCGTCAAAGACAATCAAATGAACTCATTTTCGGATTATTTAATTTTTATATTGGGGTATCTACCTTATGTATTAGGGTATTTACTTAACTTTCTGCCTTTATTTTTTGGAAAATGGTGGTCGGAAAATAAAGTGAGCGAAATAGAATTTGTAGCGCCCATAAAAGCTTCCTTTTCATTGGCAGCTTACTTACTTTATATGATTTGTTTATTGGTGATAGGTTTCCTTATTCCATACAAATTATATTGGGTATTTTTCCTTGTCCTCCCTTTTCTCGGTATTTATGCTTTGTACTTTCGAGATTTTAAAAAAAGATTTCAACTTAGGCATCGGTGGTCCTCCTTAGGAAATGCCAAACAAGAAGCCTTACAACGACAACGTACTAACCTATTATCGCAATTATAATGTGGTATTATATACTAAGAATTTTTATAGGATTTTACAGCAAGGTTTACTTTAAAAAAATCTATTTCTCAGGTTTAACAAAGTTGCCTAAAGATCGGCCACTCCTATTCGCTTGTAACCATCCTACTGCCTTTATAGACCCAATGATAGTAGGAGGGATTAGCTTGAAAGCTAGAAACTTTATGCTACGAGGAGATATGTTTGGAAAAGGCAAACTAGCTGAATCTTTTTTGAAGAGCATCAAGTGTATTCCGATCTATCGATTTCAAGATGGTTTTGCAGCCATGAAAAAAAATGAGGCAACCTTGGAGTACTGTTATGATTTATTAGGAAAGGGAGAAAATATTTTTATCCTAGCGGAAGGAGTAGCCAAACACGAAAAACGAATGCGTCCTATACAAAAGGGAACTGCTAGAATGGTATTCGGTGCCTACGAAAAACATAATAGAAAGGATATTGCCATCATTCCTATCGGTATGAATTATACAGATGCACTTGCTTTTCGAAGCAATGTGTATGCAGATTTTGGCAATCCTATTCCCCTAAGTGATTTCCTAGAAGACCATGCTCAAAACCCCAGAAAAGCCATTAAAAAATTGACGGATAGATTGTCGAAAGAAATGCGGAAACGGATTATTCATATAGCAGAGGAAGAAGATGATACACTCGGCGATCAATTATTGGAAGTGGAATTAAACAAGCAGAAAGAGAAAGCATTTCCAAGGCTGTCTTATGAACCCTCTCGCCAATCTCTATTCTGGGAAAAAATAGAACGGCTAAATGCTCTATCCGACAACCAAAAAAATATTTTACGCACAAAGGCTACTAGCTATTACGACCAATTGCAGGCTTTTGGCGTAACGGATTTAGGCGTAGCTCAAAAATCATATGCCTCCCTTTGGATGTTATTGGCCTTACTCATAGGCCTACCCGCCTTTTTATTCGGTATTGTTGGAAACTTCCTGCCCATTAAAATCGGGAAGTACCTAGCAGAAAAAAAAGCAAATACGCTAGAATTTAATTCCTCTCTGCGATTTACCTTTGAAATGTTTGCTTATATGGTTTACTTTTTACTGCTGTTTGTTCTCGCCCTTTCCGTAGGTAGCAAATGGTGGATACTGGCGGTGCTATTCTTACCTTTATTTGGGCACTTTAGCTTACAATGGTTGGATCATTTTAAAATATGGAGAGAAGGACAAAAAGTAAAGCGGCTTGCTAAAGAAGACTTGGCTTTACTAGAAAATCTACGACTACCCTTGGCTAATTTTTGATCTATTTGTGCATTTTATACTGCGAACGGGGTAAAATTATGAAAGTGAACTAATTGTTTATTTGTGTAACTGTTTATTCGTTTACAAGCTATACTTAGATAAACAGTTCAACAATTAAACAGTATTGTAAAATCACTTTTTTATCCCGTTCCAAG
>CALJIQ010000010.1 GCA_937973995.1 uncultured Saprospiraceae bacterium | reverse complement strand
AGCTTCTTGTTACGGACTTCAATAATAGCATAGCCTAGAATGTTCGTTCCAGGGTCAATGCCTAATATTTTATGGGAAGATTTAATTGAAGTGTTTTTAATGAGGGTGATTGAGGAAAGTATAAAGTTATTGAGGGTTATTACAACTCTGTTTATTTGTTGAACTGTTTATCTAAGTATAGCTTGTAAACGAATAAACAGTTACACAAATAAACAATTAGTTCACTTTCATAATTTTACCCCGTTCGCAGTATAAATAGCCCTCAATAACTGTAGATAATCTTGTCTAGAAACTAAATCCAAGTGAAAACTGAAGAGAAACATTACGATCCTTATCATTTCTACGCCCCCCATTAAAGTCCACTTTTGAAACATCATATCCGCTATTATTATTCGTTACATCTGATAAACCGTAGTACATTCTTCCACCTATATACAAGGTGCTATTCCAGTAATAATTAATACCTCCTACTACCCCCATATCCAAGGCATTAAAGACCCTATCAGAATCTAAGCCGACCTGATTTGGGAAACGATGATACGCATCCAAAAATTTAGGAAAGGTAAGCATCTGGCCATCAACATTCAGCTCTACTACATCCGCCGCTACTGATCCAATTCGACGAGGATCGGTATTATTAAATCTATATTCTAATACGCCATTATATACACCAACCGGATTTCCCAAGGGAGAAATACCATCAATTTCAACCTCTCCACTCCCATTTGAAGATAGCAAAACACCAAGACTAATACCTCCTTCCAATTCAAACTTACCTAACCTTCCATATCCCATGATAGGGATATTCAAATAAGAATTAGAAATATCTAGATCTATACGCTGGCTCCCTGTTAGTAAAGTATTTGTGGGTTGCCCTTGTGCAGGTAAAAATTGATACCCATCTCCAGTAAAATTATAATTAGTGCCTTTTTGGTTGTACAATAACTCTGCTCTTATCCCTGCTAATTCAGTAATTTTATATTTAAAGATGGCTCCTACCATAAACCCACCTGCATTGGCATTAGATTCTAAATCATTGCCATTAGCTTGTTCGGAAGGACCATCTAATTTGGATTGCGTCATTCCCACTTTAAAACCAAATCCCCATCCTTGCGCCTTTAGTCCTTGAAGGAAAATCAGTGCGATAAAAACTAGTGTTAGTCTTTTCATATTATGTAATTGGTGATAGCTAACCGACTTTATTCGGTTGATTCATCTTCTTCCTCAGATTCATCTTTTAGAGGTTGTTCCTTTTCTTCAGTGGTTTCTGAAGAAGTTTCCTCTTCAATCGTCGTTTCAGCACCTGCATCAACTGCTGTTCCGTCAACAGTTACTTCATCTGAAGATTCGTCTTCCTCTGATTGGTTTAGCACGGTAATATCTGCGATTTCATCGCCTTCATCAATACGTATTACTTTTACTCCTTGCGTCGCTCTTCCTGCTACTCTAAGATCTGCCACACTTATTCTAATGACGATACCCGATTTATTCGTTATCATTAGGTCGTCCTCTTCACTAACGTATTTTATGGAAGCTAACTTACCCGTCTTTGGCGTAATATTAAGGGTTCTAACTCCCTTTCCACCTCTATTGGTTACTCGATATCCATCCAAAGAAGAACGTTTACCATATCCTTTTTCAGAAACCACTAATATGGTAGAATCCATATTTGTTGGATCGACACTCAGCATTCCTATTACTTGATCGTCTTCCGATAATAAAGTAATACCTCTTACCCCTGATGCCGTTCTGCCCATCGGACGAACCTTACTTTCAGGGAATCTAATTGCTCTGCCTTCTTTATTGGACATCACAATTTCATTATTACCATTCGTTAGTCTCGCTTCCAATAATTGATCCCCTTCATTGATTCCAATCGCAATAATTCCATTGGTTCTTGGTCGCTTAAAGGCATCAACAGGTGTTTTCTTAATCAGGCCTTTTTTCGTACAGAAGATAATAAAGTGGTTTTCCAAAAATTCTTCATCTGTCAAATCCTTTATCATCACATAAGCCTTCACCTTATCTTCTTTCGGTAGGGCAATAATATTTTGTAGTACTCTACCGCTAGAGGTTTTACCTGCTTCAGGAATTTGATACACCCGCAGCCAATGACATTTCCCTTGCTCCGTAAACAACAATAAATAATTGTGTGTGGTAGCAGAGAAGATATGTTCTACAAAATCTGTATCTCTAGTTTTTGATCCTTTAGACCCTCTTCCTCCTCTACCTTGTGTTCTAAATTCGGTCGCAGGAGTTCTCTTGATATAGCCCAAGTTGGAGATCGTAATGACTACCTCCTCGTCCTTTATCATATCCTCTATACTGATCTCTCCATCGGCAAAGCTAATTTCTGTTCTACGCTCATCGCCAAAGTCATTTTTTGCAGTCAGCAACTCTTCTTTAACAATATCTTTCTGCATTTGCTCACTACCCAAAATTTCCTTGTATCCAGCAATTTCTTTTAACACCTCTTCATAGTCAGCCCGAACTTTATCAATCTCTAAACTCACCAACTTTTGAAGACGCATCTCCAAAATAGCTTTCGCTTGTATTTCGCTTAATTCAAATTTAGAGATCAATCCTTGCTTAGCCTCCTCTACTGTCTTGGACGCTCTAATGATCGCAATCACTTCATCCAAATGATCCAAAGCGATTATCAAGCCCTCTAAAATGTGTGCGCGTTTTTCGGCTTTATCTAAATCAAATTGTGTTCTCCTTACAATTACTTCTATTCGGAATTTGATGAACTCATCAATAATTTGTTTGAGATTCAACAATTCAGGCCGACCATTCACCAAGGCAATATTGTTCACCCCGTAGGAAGACTGTAACGGAGAGAATTTAAACAACTGGCTTAAGATGACATTCGCCATCGCATCCCGCTTTATCTCTACCACAATCCGAAGCCCCTTTCTATCCGATTCATCCCTTATATCGCTAATACCCTTCACTCGCTCATCTTGAACCAGTTCTGCAATTTTCACAATGAGGTTCGCCTTATTGACTTGATAGGGAATTTCGGTAACAATAATTCTTTCCTTTCCATTACTATCTGTTTCAATCTCTGCTTTTGCTCGAACAACAACTCTGCCTCTTCCTGTATGGAATGCTTCTCGCACTCCTTTCATTCCATAAATAATACCACCTGTTGGAAAATCTGGCGCCTTAATATGTTCCATCAATCCATCAATAGTAATCTCAGGATTGTCAATAGTGGCAATGATGCCATCCACACATTCCGATAAATTGTGTGGCATCATATTAGTCGCCATCCCTACTGCAATCCCCGATGCACCATTAATTAATAGGTTGGGAATGTTCGTTGGCAATACGGTTGGTTCTTTCAGCGTATCATCAAAATTATCCGAAAAGTCAACCGTATTTTTATTTAGATCGGATAGCATTTCATCCGATATATCTTCTAGTCTTGCCTCTGTGTATCGCATAGCCGCAGGGCTATCTCCATCCATAGAGCCAAAATTTCCTTGTCCATCAACTAGCGGATACCTCAATGACCAGTATTGTGCCATCCGTACCATTGAATCATATACAGAGGTATCACCATGTGGATGATATTTACCCAGTACCTCCCCTACAATTCTAGCTGATTTTTTATGTGCTTTATTATAAGTTAAACCCAATTCAGACATACCATACAATACTCTACGGTGTACTGGCTTTAGACCATCCCGAACATCGGGCAAAGCACGAGAGACAATAACAGACATAGAGTAATCAATATAGGCAGACTTCATATGGTCTTCTATATTGACGGGAATAATTCTTTCTTTACTAGCCATTAAAGTGAATTAATTTTATGGGAAAGGATGTTTATTGCTGAAAATATGCAGCGTTAAAAAAATGCACATTCTCCAGTACTCATTTTCTGAGCTTTAGTAAGGTTTTTAAGGTATGCAAAAGTAAGGAAAACTGACTACTTATGAGGGGAATCAAGCAATAAAGAAGTAGGATTTTTTAGCAAAAATTAGACAAGCAATTTAAGGGAATACAAGCGTTAAATGACGACACCTGTTTATCGTTACGATCTATTAAAAAATAGTATAAAACAGGTGCTTTTTCGGTATAGTGAATTAATTTTTTTTATTAAAATATTTTTAACTTTAGAATACTAAACCATTCACCAATAACGTTTTAAGCATTAAAAAAATAAATTATTAACGAACCATAACTAAAATGTAAGCATTTTACTGTAAAAACCTCGTATTTCGGCGTGTTTTTCTTGTTTGATAAAAAAATTCTTGGTAACATTGTAGCGAAATTTGAAAAATAACAATACTGTTTAAGATATAGTGTTTCATAGTGTGAGGGGTAACCGCTTAGTTCGGTTGCTCCTTTTTACTTTTAAGTCCTACCTTTCTAAAACACATTAAATAACTTCAAAATAGCGAAGACCACCACTACCACCAATAGGCGGTACGCCCATACATCCGCCCCTTTATATCGAGAAGCATACGTAGCTGCCAACCATCCTCCTGCCGTCTGCCCCACCGCTATGACCATCCCAAAATACCAATCAATCAATCCTTTATACTGAAAAATGGCAACTACTAAAATAGTATAAACCGCTACCACAAATGTCTTCACTGCATTACTATCAATGATATTATACTTGGCGACTAACACCATTGCTGCCAAATAAAATACCCCCATCCCCATTTGAATAAAACCGCCATAAAAACCTAGCACTAAAAACAAAGGAATGCTTATCCAAAGGGCAGGTGGGTTTGCCATATCCGTTTCTCGTAGCCAACGTTTAGGCTTTATTAAAATGATAAACAACATCGCAATCATCAAGTAGCTAAATGCTGTTTTGAATTGCTCATTACTAACATTAACCGCTACTATTACCCCAATGACTGCTCCAATGATAGAAGGAATAATATAGGGCATCCCACCCTGTAAATTCAATTTCCCATTTTTATAAAAAGCATAAGATCCTGCCCAACCTTGAGTGAGCACACCAATACGGTTCGTACCATTAGCTACGTTGGGCGGCAAGCCAATTAATTCGGTGAGGATGGTAAGCGTGATAGCAGAACCACTACCTGCTAGGGTATTGATGACCCCTGCGAAAAAACCTCCTGCTATTGCTATTAAGTAAATATACCATTCCATTGTTGCGGGTTGCGGGTGAACGAGTTGCGGGGGG
>CALJIQ010000009.1 GCA_937973995.1 uncultured Saprospiraceae bacterium | reverse complement strand
GGCAGCGATTTAAAAAGCGTTTTTTTCAAAAACGCTTTTTAAATCGCTGCCGCTAAAAGAACCCTATTGCTCGGCAACTAAAGTTGCCGAGCAAACTTTTGCCAAATTTGCGCAAAATTTATGTTTCTATGTAATAGTGTTTATTCCAAAATTTATCGTATGGCGCTACTTCAATTCCAATACTTTCCTCCATTTCTTCTGAGTGGTATGTAGTTCTAGATAATACGCTCCATTTTCCATTTCTTTCAAATTCAATTCATAGAAAGTACTACTAGAGAGATCACTTACTTGATCTTTAAAAACGATGGTTCCATTCAAGTTAGTGAGCTGAATGGTTTCTAGTTTGCCTTGTACCTCTTCAAAATCTATGTAGTACCGTTTCTTCTGACCTATTAAGCATTTCCATTGGTCTGTAGCATTCGTAGTAGCAGAAGCTGAAGCCAATAAATCATTGGTCTGGATTTGGGTTTGGGCTGCTATAATATAATGCCCAAGTAGTAATAGCACAATAGTTAGAAAAGGTTTGACAAATAAGAATACAGGGTGTTTGGATACGTTTGAGAATTTGTTCATGGGAATTTGTTTTTAAAAATTTAAATATGGGATTGTTGACTATTCAAAAGTTGTATATAAGTACGAAAGTAGGGATAGCTAAAATCGAATACAATTACATTTTTTTTATTTTTTCACATTTTTTATTTAGAGGAAGTATTATTCCAGAATTCTAAATCAATTGAAATTCAATATTTTACAAATAAATAATTTTTTTAATTAAAGATATTTTTTCATATTTTTCATTCATTAAAACCAAACACTTTATAAAATAATATGATAGGTATTTACCAGTTTTTCAAGCCACTATCTATCTTTTGTGTTATTAAGCTACCTAAATATACCCAAGTGTTTGGCACTAATTAATAAGAGCGATTGTGGAAAAATGTCACAATAAGGCAATTGGCATGGCATTTGTCTAAATAGAAATGTCGGTTATTGAATAATCGGCTATCCTAAAAGAAAGTTATCAACAACAAAGATTACAACTTAACTTTCAACCTTACCAACCTAAGTTTAACTCCAACATTCTAATAATGGAATATTGCTAATTAATATTCCTAACTTACCTGACACTTCTTCAAGATTCATCCAACACATTATTGGTTTTATTTCCTTATGTACGTACTTATTGCTTCGGTAAATAGGTAATGGCAGGATTGCTTTGCAGCTATCTAATTGGAAAGGAAGTAAAAAAAAGCCTCGAAGAAATCGAGGCTGATAAAAGTTTAACCAAATCTACTTTTTAAGAAAAAGCAGACAATAGTCTTTAAGGAAAAAGGCAACTATTAGCTGCTCTCCTTAAAATAGATTTTTAAGTGAGATAATAATTTTTGGTTATAAGTGATTGTGCCATTTGCACATCATTTTCATAATCACAAAACAAATATATATAACAATTGCATTAAAGTCAATTTAATATTTACTAATTGACACTTTTCCGTGACACGCATAATCATCAGAATCAACAAAAAGCATCTTTAAGATGTCTTTTCAAGAATATAAGTGAGATTATAATTTTTGGTTATTTTGAAGTGAGGCTATATGCCTCACTTTTTTCACCTTTTTATAATCAATCACTTTCATATATAAGCTAACAGACATATTAAGAATTAAGAGAAATATCCATATCCAAATTTATATCTACACATTGATTTCTTTTAGTATATCAATGTGACAATTTATACGAATCTAAAAACAGAATTTTACAAATTTAATCCACATGACTAAACATCTACTTACACCACCTTCTGGTGCATATTATCCTATTTCTATGCATCTCCTTATCCCTTCAAATTTTTCACCTCATCTTAAAATTTCTCAAGCTACTTGAACTTAGTGGTTCGAGCCACATACCCTTGACTAGTTTAATCGGCGTCTTTTACGCTATGCTATTCTCAAAGAGCTACGGCTTTTCTTATACCTAACAAAGAAACACACTCGATTAAACTATCAATTACTCATGGCTTAAACCACTAGTAGCACACATCAATCATATATATATCTACTAGTATTTAATAGCAATTTTTTAAGACTATAAGTAATAATGGCACTTACTAGTCATGGTCATTGCCATGCCTAATAGTAAGCTGATATACTCCATCAACCAGTGATTCAGAAGATCTTGTCTATGGATGATTTATGTATCCGTTGGACATTGTTTTTATTTAACCAAATTTAGTTTTTAACATGAAAAAAGCGAGTTTTACTAAAATCCGACCTCGAAGTTGGATGGACATTTTAGGTAGGTCGCTCTTCCTAATCTTATTAGCTTGCACAGTTGTAAGCACCCAATTCGGAATGGCCCAGTCTAAGGGCGATGTGACTCACCCTCTAACGTTTGATGCTGATGGAGATTATCAGCCAAGCTCAGCAGAGGTCACTTGTTCCGAAACCAAAACCCCGTACACAGATGACAACCACAATGAAGCTGGACTGTACTATGACAGAGATGCTAGGACAGATACCCTTCAGTTTTGTGGGACCGATCCGTGGCATAAAGTGTTAGCTACTTTTAATCGTTTTGATTTAGCAGTAGGCGACACCCTTTTTGTCTATGACGGAGACATCACTGCCATTCATGGAATGGCATCAGTAAAAATTGATACCCTTACAGGAACAGGTGTAAGTAATGCCAATGGAGGTTGGGTCAGCGCAAGCTGTAGTCCTAGCAAAAATCCATCTGGGTGCTTAACCTTTATTTTTAAAACCAACGGAGACAATGCGAAAGGTACTGGTTGGGAAGCTTGGATGGAATGCACTCCTTCTAACTTTAGTTTAGAAGCGGTTGTTGAAAATGCAAAATTCAATTGCGGAGATCTTACTGCTTGGGTAGGAATTCCTGTTCCTACTTTTGCGGGTGATTGTACTGGAGAAAGTTTTGAAAATGACTCCATCTGTTTAATCGTAAGAAAGCAAAATGGAGATATTTGCCCATTGAGAGCAGCCAATCTAGCTGCATCTACTACTCAGGTAGATACCCTTTGTGGTACTATCATGGATTTAAGATACATCGGTGCAGACGGCGTACCTGGAACTGCTCAGAATGTAGGAGATGACATTATTGCTTCATTGGACTTAGGTCCTGGACAATATTCGTACGAGATTTACTTAACGAATGCACCTTCAAAGAGAGTCTTGAAACCATTCTCTGTTTCTTTACCATCTTTGGTATGTAATGATGAAGTGGAAGTGCCGCTCAATTCAGGCTGTGGTCTTCAAATTACCCCTGATGATATTTTAGAAAATCCTTGTTTTGCACCTAATATTAGTTATGAATTAGAAGTGGTATTAGGCAATGGTGCAAAGACTGATACAACTATTACACACACCATATTAACTGGAAGTGGTTCTTCTGCTCCACTTCCTGCACTTTGGATACCTAGAGAAGTACTTCAAAAATTTGAAGGCAATACTTGTAATGGATCTATTGATGTTAAAATCACTAGAGGTTTTACCCCTACAGGTTCTGGTGCAACTGCTATTGATTTAGATGGCATACCAGGTGTTGACGTAAACACGAACCATTGTAATAATGGTATAATCAGAACGTCTTGCACTACGACAGTTAACTTTAGAGATTTAACGGCACCTGCCATTCAGGTTCATAGTGATATTGATACCATCGTTGCCTGTAATGGAATTGAAGCCGAATCGCTACTAGGTTCACTCATCATAGATAACTGTGATAAGAATGTACAACAAACCTTTCACATCGACTACGATGAAACAGATGGTTGTTTTAGTAGAAAAGGCACCCCAGGTATCACAGATGCTAAAGTAACAATTATAGCAACAGATGCTTGTGGAAATGAAAGCTCTACTACAAGAGATTTTGTTATCAAGCGACCTTCATTAGATCGAGCAGTACTACCTCCTTCTTTAAAATTACAATGTGATGATTATGGAAAACCTTTAGGTGGCGATCAAGTAGGTATGCCTGGAGTAGAAATAGGTTATATCAGGACAGATGGTAGCTTTGTAGTTTCTGATACTTTACAGTTAAGTGAATATGAATACATCTGTGGATATATTTTAACAAAAGAAATAGTTGAAGTACCAGAAACAGACTGTGGTCAAAAAGAGATTTACGAATGGAAAGTAATTGACTGGTGTGACTCTTCTAATGGACCATCTTATTTAGGTACACAATTCGTAGAATATACAGACACTGTTGCTCCTATCTTCACAGGGGTAGGTGCAAAAGCTACTAATATAGATTTAGGACACTTTGAATGTACCTATGATGCGAAAGACTTACCTAGACCTGAAGCAGAAGATAATTGCTCTCAGCCTAATGTATTTATTGATGCCATTTTCAGATTAGAAGATGGTACAAAATGGAACGTTTCCGAAGAAGATTGGGATAAATTGGATAGTGACTCTTTTGAAATCAGATGGATTGTAGAAGATGCTTGTCATAATCAGTTTAAGACCGATACGGCTAATCAAATAATTGTCATCCAAGATGTTAGCAAACCATCTGTGATCACTACAGATGAATTAATCGTTTCTGTACCTAATGATTGGGGAGCAATTATCAATGTGAAAGATGTAGATGCAGGTAGTTATGATGCCTGTGGCATTGCGAAAAGAGAAATTAGAAGAGAAGATGATCCAGATGGATGGGATCAAATCGTAACAGTAGGATGTGAAGACATCGGTAAAGAAGTTAGAATTTACCTTAGAATTACAGATATAAAAGGAAACCAAAATACTGCTTGGATGATCGTGAAACCAGAAGACAGAATTGCCGCAGTATGTGAGGATTTGGAAACCTTATACTTGACTTGTGATGATTTCGATCAAGGGCCAGAACCCATTGCTCCTTCAACGGATAAAAATGGTGATGGCAGATTTGAGGATAGTGAATGGATTGAACTAACAGGACATTTACTACTACAATTCCAAAATCAGTTTGGACAATTCGATTGCAGCGATAATTTAAGTTGTACGAAATTAGGTACACCTGAGAACTCTATGGAGGAGTATCAATTAATCAGCACGAATTGTGGTCAAATGGAGATAAGAAGAAGATTCCGATTGAGAAATGATGCGAACCATCAAGGAGGCGTTACTGCTAATAGTTGGTCGCACCAAACGGTTAAAGTAGGGGCTTCTGGAAATTGGAAGGTTACGCTACCTGCAGATGTGGTTGGACAATGTAAAGACGATATTTCAAGAGTAGTACCACCTATCGTTGAGGCGAGTGCTTGTGATGTAATAGCTTGGGAGGTGGAAGATAAAGTATTTGGCTCCGTTGGTGATGCCTGTATTAAAATTGAAAGAACCTACCATGTAATTAACTGGTGTAACTACTCTGCTGGAGGAGAGGCGGTCAGAATGATTCGCCAAGAAGGTTTCAATGGTCAAGCAGATGAGCCTAGAATGGTGATCGCTAATGATTCCATCAATAAAGGCTTAGGATATTTCACCTACATTCAAATCTTGAAAATTCAAGATCATGATGCCCCTGTGGTAGTTGTTGACAATCCAGAAGATGCTTGTATCAATGGAGTAGATTTTGATGCACTTCCTTATGGAGAAGAAGACATTACACCTGGAACGGGTCCATTTGAGTGTGACGAAGAAAAGACATGGACTGCCTGGGCAGATGACTGTACAGAAGAAGAAAGCATTAGGTTTGTAGGTCGTTTGTATAACAGCAAAGGAGAGTTAGTAAAAGAAGTAAATTCTCCTACCTTAACGTATGCTGTAAGCAGTCAAGAAACCTACTATGCCGAATTCTGGGCGTATGATGGCTGTGGTAATTCTGGCGGTGGTGTCAGTGAACCTATACAATTCTCGGATTGCCGACCACCTGTTGCCTACTTATTGAATGGCGTTGCGCTTAATCTTACGAATAACGGTACCGTTGAATTTTGGGCATCAGATGTGGACAGAGGTAGCTTTGACAACTGTACAGATCAGTCGGAATTAGGTTTCTATGTGCTAGATCCAAATGGAGATATTCCAGCACCAAATACTTATGAAGAAGTGATTAAATTACCACAAGTAATTGAATATGACTGCTTCAAAGTAGGAATGCAAGCAGTTACTGTGTATGTAGTGGATGAAGAAGGCAATTACGACTTTGCTACTGCTTCGGTAAATGTTCAAGATAACAATAACGTTTGTCAAGGATTGATAGAGGAAAATATTCCTTTTGTAGCAGGTAAAATTCTAAATAGTGACGGTGAGTCTGTCGAAGAAGTAGAAGTATCTGTGAATGGTGGCGTTGCTTCCATGATGACAGATGAGAGCGGAAAGTATCAATTCAAGTTAGCAAAAGGAAATGATTACACGATTACACCAGAGAAAGATATTGATCCTTTAAATGGGGTATCTACTTTTGACTTGGTGCTCATCAGTAAGCATATTTTAGGCATTGAGACTTTAAACAGTCCGTACAAGCAAATTGCAGCAGATGTCAATAAATCTGGTACCATAACTGCTTATGATATGGTTCAGTTGCGACAGTTGATCTTGAACGTTACGAGCGAATTTCCGAATAACGAAAGCTGGCGTTTTGTAGATGCTTCACATGAATTTAGTAGCACTCCATTGAGTGACAACTTCAATGAATTTAGAAGCATCAATAATTTAGCGACTGATATGATGGAGACCAACTTCATCGCCATTAAGGTAGGAGATGTGAACGAGAACGCTGCACCAAATAGCTTAGCAAGTGCGGAGGTACGTACAGCGAATCAATCATTAACACTACAATTGAACGACCAATTCGTAGAAAAGGGTCAAACAATAAAAGTAGAAGTTTCTACTGCTGATCTTTCAGAATTGCAAGGGTATCAATTTACCATGAACTACGAAGGCTTACTATTAGAAGGTATAGAAAAGGGTATCGCTACCCAAGAAAACTTCAATACCAATTTAAGAAACGCCTTCACAACGAGCTGGAATAAAACGAATCAAGACATTAACACCAATAAGTTGTTCACTTTGAATTTTACTGCCACCACTGGGGGTAAATTAAGTGAGTTATTATCTATAAGTTCTGACTATACTGCACAAGAAGCCTACAATCAAGAAGGTGAAGTGATGGATATTCAATTGGCTTATGTAGGTAGTAATTTGGCTGGTTTCGAGTTATTGCAAAACAAACCTAATCCATTTAATGGATTCACACAGGTGGGTTTCAATTTACCAGAAGCAGGTGAAGCAACGCTTAAAGTTTTAGATGTACAAGGTAAAATCTTATCTACAATTGATGGAGATTTTGCCAAAGGGTACAACGAAATTCAATTAGACGCTAAGGAGCTCAGAACAACTGGTGTATTATACTATCAATTAGAGACGACTAATTTTGTAGCTACTAGAAAGATGATAATTATTGACTAAAAGAATATACAAGAAGGGCACTGCGTGCCCTTCTTAATTCTATTAGTTAAAATAATTAGGGGATGGATAATTGGTAAACACTCAATTTTGAATGAAAAATTTTGAATTTTGAATGGGTAGTCGCCTTACATCTTAGATGTTCTCGTCCTATTGCGTCTCGTTTTATTCAAAATTCAATCATTCAAAATTCATCATTGAGAATTTACGATGATTGATTACTAATCATTGATTATAAGCTAAGTACACCTGTTAAGATAGTTTAGAAATAATCAATAATCAATAATTAACAAACTCCTCCTCCTACATACTTAGATGAACTTACTGTTGAATACCAAATCTCATTGATAAAATAATTCAGACAATCTTTAATTAGACTTACACACAAATGCAGTACGCAGAAGGCAGTGGATTTCCATTGCCGACTGCTACCTGTAAAGATTGAAAAAAATATTCTTCAAAGTAACCAAAATTATACTTGACACCTTTTTATAATCTTCCTAAATAAAAAAATTAGTTTTTAAAATATATACTTAAATCGGTTTTTTGGACGGTCTTCCTTGTAAAAGGGAGACCCTTTTTTTTTAAGGGGTTAGGAAATAAATAATCTACCCAAATTTTAGGCAGCTATTTTTTTCTCAGGCAAGACAGAAAAAGTAGACATACCCTTAGGTAAGGCGAGGCTTTCTAACGAAGCATGAGGAAAAAAGAGCAAGTAAAATAGGTAGGTTATTATTTGTCTAAGCCCTAAAGATTGAGTTTTGATGTACGAGTACCTACTTTTGTAGAAAAATCTAACTTATGAAAAAGTATATCGTCTATTTCTTATTTGCTTTTGGCGCACTGGCTTGCAATTCTTCAGACAAGACAAGCAGTGTCGCGAATGCCCCTAGTCCTACTGCTCAACCTCAAGCAGTCCCTACCTCCACTGCTGTTGCACCTCCCAGTGCCACCAATTCGTCTCCCGCAGAATCACCGAATATCAAAATTAAAATTGTCGGTGGACAACCTGGTCGAGTACGCTTAATCGGCATGTTTACCGATCAACAATATTTAGCAGATTCTTCTAGAATGGATGCCAATGGAGAGATATTGTTAACAAATAGTGCGAAAAATGGGGAGCCTTTTAAAGCAGGATTAATGTTTTTAGCCTTGCAACAAGGAGGAACCCTACAGTTGTTAATTGATAAAGACCAAACCTTTTCAATGACTACCCACATAAACGATTTGGTGGGTTCCATGAAAGTAGAAGGTAGTGTGGATAATGAAGTGTTATATGAAAGTTTAAAAATGGAAGGTGATTTACAAGGTCAAATCAATGCCTTTACCGAGCAAATGAAATCCCAGACGCAAGGCTCGCCTGCTTATGAAAATTTAAATACCCAAAGAGCTGCTTTAATTTCAAAACGCAAAGCGGGTTTGGAAAAATTATTCCAGCAATACCCCAATTCCTTCTTCACCTCTTTTAAACGTTCTGGACAAAACCCAGAGGTAAAAAATATTCTAAAATCAGATGGAACCGTAGATCAAGTAGCGCAGGTATCTGCCTATCGAAAAGAGTTTTGGGATAATGTGAATTTTGCAGATGACCGTTTATTATATACACCTGTGATTGCCAATAAATTAAAAAGATACATCAATGAATTAACGCCACAGCATCCAGATTCCATCATCAATGCCGCTTCTGCATTAGTCAATAAATCAATCCCCTACCCAGAGTATTTTAAATATTTTGCAAATTGGATCACCTTGAACTACGATCCTAAGGAAACTACTTTAATGGACCCACAAGCGGTATATGTCTATATGATACAAAATTATTTCACTAAAGAACGAGCCTTTTGGTCTAGTCCTGCAGAGATACAGGGATTACAAACCAGAGCTTATGAGATGGCGGCTAGTATTGTAGGAAAAAAAGGACCGGATGTTACCGCCCAAGATCATACAGGACAAATGAAGTCCATTTATGAAATGACTGCTCCCTATATCATCGTGTATATGTATAATCCCGACTGTGAGCATTGCCAAGAGCAAACGCCAAAATTGGTGACATTTTATAACGAATGGAAAAATAAAGGAGTAGATATATATGCCATAGCGGTTGATACGGAAGACCAACCTTGGAAAGATTATATCGCAAAAACAGGGATGACTTTCACTAATGTATGTGATCCAACCAATCGTGCCATATATGCCAAATACTACGTGGATCAAACCCCAGAACTATATGTCTTAAATCCAGATCGGATTATTATTGGCAAGAACTTAAAAGTCAATCAAATAGAAACGATTATTAACCAGGACAAAAACAACTAATTAGTGAGGAGTTAAGAGTGAGGAGTGAATAGTACTCCTCACTCTTAACTCTTCACTCCTCACTAATCTAAACGCCCATAATCTTTTTGTTCAACTTCATATCAATACCAGAAGCTGCAAAATCATCAAAGGCTTTTTCTGTTACATTAATGATATGGTTTTTAATGAACGGTGCTCCTTCAGTAGCTCCTTGCGTCGCATCTTTGATACAGCATTCCCATTCTAATACCGCCCAACCATCATAATCATATTTGGACAATTTGCTAAAGATGCCTTTAAAGTCCACCTGTCCATCTCCCAAAGAACGGAAACGGCCCGCACGGTCTGCCCAGCCTTGATAACCACCATAGACCCCTACTCTACCAGAAGGATTAAATTCTGCATCTTTCACATGGAACATCTTGATATGCTCATGATAAATATCAATGAAAGCTAGATAATCCAATTGTTGCAAAACAAAGTGGCTAGGATCGTATAGGATATTGACTCGTTTATGATTACGGGTAGCTTCTCGAAACATCTCGAAAGTAATCCCATCATGCAAATCTTCTCCAGGATGAATTTCATAGCAGACATCTACGCCCACTTCTTCTGCTACCTTTAAAATAGGTTTCCATTTTTTTGCCAATTCTTTAAAGGCAGCTTCTACCAGCCCGGCTGGTCGCTGAGGCCACGGATAGACGGTATGCCAGATCAAGGCTCCCGAAAAAGTAACATGCACATCTATTCCTAAATTTCGACTCGCTTGCAATGCCCAGATCACTTGCTGCGTCGCCCACTTAGCTCTTGCTTTTGGCTTACCCTGCACTTCCGCTGGCGCAAAACCATCGAATAAAATGTTGTAAGCAGGATTGACCGCCACTAATTGACCTTGCAGGTGCGTAGATAATTCCGTTACTTCAACGCCATAAGATTTAATCTTTCCTTTCCATTCATCGCAGTAGGTTTTGCTTGTAGCTGCTTTTTCTAAATCAATTAATCGACTATCCCAGGTTGGAATTTGAACGCCAATATAACCCAGACTGGCAGCCCATTTACAAATACTTTCCAAAGAATTAAAAGGAGCTTCATCGCCCATGAACTGAGCCAAAAAGATCGCTGGTCCTTTTATGGTTTTCATAAATTATTGTTTGATGTGTGTTGACGAATAAGAAGATGCTAATTTCTTATTTTTTTACAGGAATAAAAATTATTCGTAAATGTAATTGACTAGGTCTTGTGGTTCTATGGTGTTTTGGTAGTATGGTTAAGGTTTCCATATCGAGAATAAGGTTAAAAATCAATAAAATTTTTGAAAAAATAGGCTTTACCACCATACCATAAAACCAAAAATTTCATAACACCTAATTACAAGTAAATAAATAAACGCCCTCCAAATTCCTAAAAATACACTTCAGAATAGCCATAAGGCAGAAGCATAAAAAATCAATTACAATAAAAATAATTTTTTAATATTTTATAAATCAATCAATTACAAAAAATAAGTTCATTAAAAGCAAAAAAATAAATGTCTCCCCTTGACAATATGATAGAAATAATAGCATCTTTGTATCATAATTTTTATAATATGTTTTGATTCAACATCAGAACAATTCCCGCCGATTAAAAGTATATCTCCGAAACCGGCATTTGTATGTTTTCTAACAAATGCAGCTTTTTCAAATAAGTTATGGGCATCTTTACCTAAAAACCTGACCCCTATCAGCTAGATAGCGGCACGAATTAATCTACTACCCTACCCATCAACTTAAAATTCCCTTTTTCCAAATTACTTATCTGGTTACATAACCAGATTTCCGAAACTTACCTTCTTCAAAGATTTACAAAATTTTCTGATGACACTACATCAGGCTAGATAAA
>CALJIQ010000008.1 GCA_937973995.1 uncultured Saprospiraceae bacterium | reverse complement strand
GCTGTCTCCAAAAACCCTATTGCGAGGCTTGAGCGAATGAATTACCTTTTAACCACCTTCCAACTACTAACTCCATACTCACTTTCCAATACGACCCAATAAAGACCTTTCGTCTGTGCAGAAAGATTTAAAGGGATTTGCCACTCTCCAAATACAGAGGAATAACGTGTTTCTATCATAGACTGACCTAAAGAATTATATACATTTAAACGTAGATAGTCCATTGGTTCTCGTACAAAAAAATCAATGGTTAATAGATCATTAGTTGGATTGGGATATAGACTAAATTTTTCTAGATAATTAGATAAAACTGGAACAGCAGTAGTGCAATCCACCTGGTCATTAATAGTGATAACCGTCTCGAAGAGAGAAGCACATTCGGTATCTGTATCGATCAATTGTAAGCCATAATTTCCAGTTTCTGTTACGCATATTTCCATCCCTGCTGCTTCCAATAAATTACCTTCCTGAAACCATTGCAGTTCATAATTTGTAGGTAAAATATTCGGATTGAATAATTTTAACACATTGTCTGTCTGGCTAAAAACAGGTGCTGCGGGAGGAGCAATCGTTTCTAAAAAGATAGGGTCTGAAAAAACTACACAACCATCAGGACTGGTATAATTAACATGATATTCCCCTGTACTAGTTGCCAATAGAATAGAGTCGGTACTTCCAATTGGTACGCCATCTTTAAACCATTCTATGTTTTGATTATAGGAAGCAGACAAAGGCATGGTATCCCCATCACAAAAAGAATTAGAGGTTAAGCCGATAAGGGGTTGCATGGGTAAGGAATGGACAATAACAGAATCCGTCACCCGTATGGTATCTGGTGAATGCATGATGGTTAAGAAGACCTTTAGATCTTCCTCCTGAAGCGTATCTGCCAATGTAGGGTTAAAGGTGAAGACGCCACAGGAATCATCGCCCAAACCGAGACCGCTGTCTCCATCCCAAATTTCAATTCGATAAGAAGTATCACTTAGCGTAAAGTTAAGGGGGAAGCGAACTGGAGGTTCGGTATTATCAATAGAATTGCTTTCCAAGACCAAGGTATCTACTGCATCATACAATCGAAAATAAAAATCTGGTCTTCCCAAAATATCATCGCAGTCCGAAGCAATGATCGCTACTTCAGTCAAGGTAGCTCCAATAGTATCCACGATTACTTGGTAGTTGATAGGATAAGTGCCTGGTTGATCGTAAGAAATTATTTCGAGGTTCTCATCCGTCGAGGTACTACCATTTCCTAATTCCCATAAATAGCTAAACCCTTTATTGCCATTGCTAGGATTGTTATTAATAAAAGTAACATTCGCATTCCCACATCCTATATTATTGGTCATAGAAAATCCGCTATTATCACTAGAAGGCGGTGCGATTAGTAAAGTCCGAGTAAAAGTAGCATCCTGTTCTAGGATAGATATTCTTGCTGTTACCGTTATATCTATTTCAAATAATCCATATTGGAGCGGTCTGCCGCAAATCATGATACAACCATTTCGTTCATCTGGCAAGTCATAGTTTTCTTGACTAGGTTCCCAAATCAATCCCGCAGGTAAATTAGAAATGGATTTAATGGTAAGGCTATTCAGTCCAATATTGCTAGGTAAATCAGGGACGAGGTATAATACCTCATTGGTATTGGTAGGTAAACGAAAAGATACATTGCCTTGGTAAGGTGTTTGGAAAGTACCGTCTGGTATTTCCTCTAAAAAGAAAGTATCTACTTGTAAAGAATCGGGTATTTGTACTTCGCAGGTTGGACAAGCTGTTTGGGCAGATAAAGATAGCCCCATAAAAAAAAGAAGCGCCATCCCCATACCGATTTTTAAAAATAGGTTTGCAAGACCTAAGTCTCGCAAACCCTTTTTAAAGAAGCTAATCGGTTTTGGGAATGGCCTCTTTGTCTTTGTTAAACAATTGTAAGATCCGTTTTTATATGAATGAAATTTATAAATAAATTCTGGTTGACCGAGTTGGCTTTTGCCCAGCGACAAAAAGGGTGTTGCAGTTGACGGTTGACGGCCTTGATACATTTATCTGTGGTTTTGGTACTATGTAGGAAATGTGGTTATCCTACCTAAGACTACGTAATTTCTTCTCAATCCCTACGGTACTACCAAAAAACGCTTTACTAATCAATGGGATATTAGTAAAGCGTTCGTAGGATAGTTAAAACTATACTGATAAACGTAACAATGTTATTGCTACTCTATATTTTATCGAGAAGATTTATTTTTGGTTAAGTTAATACAATGATAAGGGATATTTTTATTGCAAGAAAATAGATGCCCCTTTCTTTCTGCTTATTATTTGACAAATGGAAGATTCTTAAAATTGACAGGCATATCATAAATGCTAGTAATCTACGCTAAACGCTTTATTTTCGTTTTAGAAGATGAGTATCCTAGAGAACTACTTTTTGACTATCTGAACCGATCGTTTTAAATCCAGGATGATTCTTTATACGTTTAGCAACATCATCAGAAAATAAAACACTCCCTGCCACCCCCAATGGATTCCCCCACCAATTACCAGTTACCAATCACCAAAACCCTTATTTAGACAAATTCAAAATAATTTTCCACATCCGTGAACCTTTTTTATACTTTTTTGTATAAATTGAAACTTTTATTGTTTCTTTGCAGCTCTAATTTAGAAAATCACATTTTTTTCTAAACGCAAAGACACAAAGACGCAAAGAGTTCAATACCCAATATTTCTGCGTCTCTGCGCCTCTGCGTTCAATCAAATACAGTGGAAAATATTACCAATCCAGAAGTAGAAGAATTAAGCGAATCCATGCAAATATTGGAAGATCAAACCAATAGCGATTATAAGTATGGATTTACGAGTGATATAGAAATGGAGACCCTTCCAAAAGGGTTGAGTGAAGATATTGTTCGGTCAATATCGGCTAAGAAAAATGAACCAGAATGGTTATTAGCCTATAGACTGAAGGCATTCCGTCATTGGTTGACTTTGGAAGAACCGCAGTGGCCTAATGTGGATTACTCACCTGTAGATTATCAAGATATTATCTATTATGCAGCTCCTAAGAATAAGCCTACATTGAATAGTTTAGATGAGGCGGACCCTGAATTAATCAAGACCTTTGAAAAGTTGGGGATTCCCTTAGATGAGCAGAAAGTATTAGCAGGCGTAGTGGCAGTAGATGCAGTATTAGATAGCGTCTCCATAAAGACAACTTTCAAAGAAACGTTATCTGAACTGGGAATTATTTTCGGTTCTTTCAGTGATGCCGTGCAAGAGCATCCTGAATTGGTAAAACAGTATTTGGGGTCAGTTGTGCCTTATACGGATAATTATTTTGCGGCATTGAATGCGGCTGTGTTTAGTGATGGGTCTTTCACTTATATTCCGAAAGGAGTAGAATGCCCAATGGAATTATCCACCTACTTCCGAATCAATGCAGCCAACACAGGTCAATTTGAAAGAACTTTAATCGTAGCAGAAGAAGGGAGTAAGGTAAGTTATTTAGAAGGTTGCACAGCACCAATGCGAGATGAAAATCAATTGCATGCAGCGGTAGTAGAATTGATTGCCAAGAAAGATGCGACCATCAAATATTCAACTGTACAAAACTGGTATCCTGGTGATAAAGAAGGCAAAGGAGGTATTTATAATTTCGTAACTAAGCGAGGTATTTGTGAAGGTGATAACTCTACGATCACGTGGACACAAGTAGAGACAGGTTCCGCAGTGACTTGGAAATATCCTAGCTGTATATTAAAAGGAGATAATTCAGTCGGCGAGTTTTATTCGGTAGCCGTTACCAATAATTTCCAACAAGCGGATACAGGTACGAAGATGATTCACTTAGGTAAGAATACCAAGAGTACGATTATCTCCAAAGGTATCTCCGCAGGTCGAAGTCATAATTCTTATAGAGGCTTAGTGAAGGTAGGGAAGAAGGCGACCAATGCCCAGAATTTCTCTCAATGTGATTCTTTATTAATGGGCGACAAATGCGGCGCACATACGTTCCCATATTTAGAAGTTGAAAATAATACGGCTAGAGTCGAACATGAAGCAACGACTTCTAAAATCGGCGAAGACCAATTATATTACTGCCAACAAAGAGGCTTGAGTGAAGAAGATGCGATTAACATGATCGTAAATGGCTATTGTAAAGAAGTATTCAATGAATTGCCGATGGAGTTTGCCGTAGAGGCACAGAAATTATTGGCGATTAGTTTAGAGGGAAGTGTAGGCTAGTAAGACGGATTGCCAATCCGTCCAAAGGAGTTGAAATGATAAACCATCGTTTAGCAATACAAAAAGACGCCTTCATCATAATCCTGATGGCGGAACAGCTTGGGCTTTGCGGTATGTTTGGGAGTCTGCTTAAAATATAAAAGACAAGGAATAATTTAATAATCAATAATCAATAATTATTAATGTTAAGCATTAAAAATTTACAAGTCTCCGTAGAAGACAAAGAAATACTAAAAGGAATTAATCTAGAAGTAAAGCCAGGAGAAGTTCATGCTATTATGGGACCTAATGGTTCTGGAAAAAGTACACTTTCGCATGTATTAGCTGGTAGAGATGACTACGAAGTAACAGGTGGTAGCATCAATTTTGATGGAAAAGATTTGTTGGAAATGGAAGTAGATGAACGTGCGGTCGCAGGCATCTTTTTAGCATTCCAATATCCAGTGGAAATTCCGGGAGTGAGTAATATGAATTTCTTGAAGAGTATGATTAGTTCTATCCGAGAGGCTAGGGGAGAGGAGGAATTGAGTCCGATTGATACCGTGAAATTCATCAAGGAAAAAATCAAGTTGGTGGAGATGGATAACAAATTGTTGAAGCGTTCTTTGAATGAGGGATTTTCAGGAGGGGAAAAGAAAAGAAACGAGATGTTGCAAATGGCGGTGCTAGAACCAAAGTTAGGAATCCTAGATGAAACCGATTCAGGCTTGGATATTGATGCCTTGAAAATCGTTGCCAATGCAGTGAATAAATTGAGAAATGAAAATCGTTCTTTCATTATCGTAACGCACTACCAACGCTTGTTAGAGTATATCGTTCCAGATTATGTACATGTTTTGCATGATGGTAAAATTGTAAAATCAGGAGACAAGAATCTAGCATTAGAATTGGAGGAAAAAGGATACGATTGGTTAAAGCAGGAGGTCGTTGCGTAGGGACAACCCTTGTGGTTGTCCAAAAAACATTGGACAACCCTTATGGTTGTCCAAAAAACATTGGAGCACCCTTGTGGTTGTCCAAAAAATGGGTAACCACAAGGGTTACCCCAACGAATCAATCAAAAATTAATGGGTAGCCACAAAGGTTACCCCCAGCAAAAAATAAAAATGGCAATAGCTATTGAAAATAAAATAGATCCAGCAGTAGAGCGATACCGTCAGTTATTCGATATCAACGAACAGCAATTAAATGGTCAAAAGGCGCACCCTTTTCATCAAGTGCGAAAAGCGGCGATGGCTAATTTAGAGCAAACGGGATTTCCGCAGCGCAAGGACGAAGATTATAAATATACCAGAGTTGATAAAATTGCTAAAGTAAAATATGCAGATGCCCCTAAGGCAAGTGTATCGCAAGAAGTGGCAGATGGATTGGCATTTGAAGAATTAGATACCTATCATTTGGTTTTTGTAAATGGTCGATACCAGCATCAATTATCGAATATTGGAGAGACGCAAAAGGGCTTGGTCATTGGAGATTACAAAAGTGTATATGCGCATAAAGAGGCAGCTAGTTTTTTAGAGCAAGTAATCAAAAGTGATTTAGGTAAAAATGCTTTTGTGGATTTGAATAGTGCTTTTGCAAAGAATGGATTGTTTGTATACGTAGCTAAGAATACAACGGTGGAAAAGCCCATTCATATCTCTCACCTTACCGTAGCGGAAGGAGAAGAGTTTATCGTACATCCTCAGTTAGCCGTGTTTGCAGAACAAAGTGCGGAAGTATCTATTATTGAAACCTTTAATGCACTCCAAGAAGGAGCCTATTTCAATAATCCTGTTAGTCGTTTTGTATTAAAAGCCAATGCAAATGTGAAGCATTACAAATTGCAAAACGAAAGTAGCAGTGGCAATCAGATTAATAACACAATAGTAAGCCAAGATAGAGACAGTGTGTATTCTTCTTATGTAGCTGATTTAGGAGGGAAAGTGGTTAGGAATAATTTGAGTTCACACCTACAGGATTCAGGAACAAATACCAATATGTATGGAGTATATCTTGGTAAAGGCAGTCAGCATATCGACAACCAATCGTTTTTAGACCACGCCTTTCCGCATTGCGAAAGCAATCAGTTATACAAAGGAATCTTGGATGAGCAATCGAGAGGTGTTTTTAATGGGAAAGTAACCGTTCAGCCTGATGCACAAAAGACTAACGCCTATCAGCAAAATAGTAGTTTAGTACTTTCGGATACGGCGGTGATGGACTCTAAGCCCCAATTAGAAATTTTTGCGGACGATGTAAAATGTAGTCACGGTGCGACCATCGGACAATTGGATGAAGATTCCATTTACTATTTGCGTACTAGAGGAATGAATCGAGACCAAGCTAAAGCAACTTTACAGTTTGCGTTTTTGGCGGAGGTGTTAACGCATTTTCCATTGGAGTCTGTACGAGCGAAGATTGCTGAAATGATTGAGAAGAAGTTGAAGAAATAAGAATTTTTAACCACATTAGTTCACATAAGTTGTTTCACATTAGTGCACAAATGGAACGTGTACTTAAACTTTGTGAACTAATGTGAATCTACTAATGTGTTCTTATGTGGTAAAACACGCCACGCTTAGAAACTAATGACCATCAACAACATAAATACCATTCCTAAAAAAACAGACTTCGAAAAAATTCGAGCAGACTTCCCATTACTCCAAAGAGACATGAATGGAAAGCCGATCGTATTTTTAGATAGTGGCGCATCCAGCCAAAAACCACAACAGGTCATTGATGCGATGAATGACTACTATGCACACCAACATGCGAATGTGCATAGAGGCGTGTATCAGCTAAGCCAAGAAGCAACCGATGCATTTGAGAAAGGAAGACGTATTGCACAGCAGTTTATCAATGCGCCGTCAGAAAAGGAAGTTTTATTTGTTAGAGGAACTACGGAGGGTATTAATTTAGTAGCTTCTTCTTACGGAAGAAAATTTTTAAAAGAAGGGGACGAGGTATTGATTTCTGCAATGGAGCATCACTCGAATATTGTTCCTTGGCAAATGGCTTGTGAGCAAGCAGGAGCGAATTTAAAAGTGATTCCAATCAACGACGCAGGGGAATTGGTGATGGAGGAGTTTGATAAATTACTGAATGAAAAAACAAAAATCGTAGCGGTTAACCACGTGTCCAATGCACTTGGAACGATTAATCCGATTGAAGAAATAATTGAAAAAGCACACGCCATAGGTGTGCCTGTCTTAGTAGATGGAGCGCAATCCATCCCTCACATGAACGTAGATGTGCAAGCATTGGATGTGGACTTTTATACTTTCTCAGGACATAAAGTTTTTGGACCTACTGGTATTGGTATTTTATACGGAAAAGAAAAATGGCTCAATGCCATGCCACCCTATCATGGCGGAGGAGAGATGATAGAAACGGTCACTTTTGAAAAAACAACTTACAATGAACTGCCGCATAAGTTCGAGGCAGGTACACCCGATATAGCAGGAGTGGTAGGCTTAGGCGCAGCGCTAGAATATGTGCAAGCCATCGGACACGAAGCCATCCAACTGCATGAGCATGAACTGTTGGAATATGCCACCCAAGAATTACAACAAATAGAAGGCATCCGAATTATTGGTACTGCCAAAAATAAAGCTAGTGTCATTTCCTTTTTACTAGATGGCACCCATCCGTATGATGTAGGAACGATTTTAGATAAATTAGGAATAGCCGTCCGCACAGGACACCACTGTACCCAACCGTTAATGAATCGTTTTGGTATTCCAGGTACGGTTAGAGCGTCTCTAGCTTTTTATAATAATACAGAAGATATTGATCGATTGGTGGAAGGGGTGAAACGGGCGAAGCGGATGCTGCTCTAGTTTGATTGTTGTGTTAGCTTTCTTGAAGCTAACATAACTTAGTTAGAGTAATTATGTTAGCTCCAAGAGAGCTAACACAATAGTGAATCAACAATGAGTATTAACGAAATACAAGACGAAATCATAGAAGAATTTGATTTCTTTGACGATTGGATGGAGCGATATGAATATATCATTGACTTGGGGAAAAAGTTGCCTTTGATTGATGATAGCATGAAAACAGAGGAACGTTTAATAAAAGGATGTCAAAGTCAAGTGTGGTTGCATGCAGCGCAAGAGGATGGCAAGATTAATTTTACAGCAGATAGTGATGCAGTGATCACCAAAGGAATCATAGCTTTATTGGTAAGAGTATTGTCAGGACAACCCGCTAAAGAAATAGCTGAGTCAGAATTATACTTTATTGATAAGATTGGATTAAAGGAGCATTTGTCTCTTACCCGTTCTAATGGTTTGGTGAGCATGGTGAAGCAGATGAAGCGTTATGGAATAGCTTTGAGTTCACAGGACTAATTAATTTATGGAACAGAAAATTACTAGAGAAGACATATTAAGCTTTTTGAAATCCAAGAAAGAAGATTTTTTTGCTGAATACCAACTGGTAAAATTAGGATTGTTCGGTTCTTTCGCAAAAGCAGAGGCAACAACTGCAAGTGATATTGATTTAATTATTGAATTTCAACCTAATACTAAAAAACTATCCGAGAAAAAAGCGAGTCTTAAAGCTCTTTTAAAAAAACAATTTAACAGGGAAGTAGACTTGTGCAGAGAGAAATATATTAAACCTTATTATAGATCTCAAATACTTCAATCTACTATATATGTCTGAAAAAGATAAAGGCAATCTTTTGGCGATAGTTGATGCAATTGAGAAAATAAAAAAATTCATCGAAGGTATATTAGATGCAGATACTTTTCATCAAGATGAAAAACCTTTGATGCGGTATTAATGAATTTTGTAATTATCGGAGAAGCAGTGTTAAGATTGTCGGATGAATTGTTGGAGGCAGAACATCATATCCCTTGGGCAAAAATTAAAGGATTTAGAAATATAATTGCCCATAATTATTTTGGCGTGGATGCTGAAGAGGTATGGGAAATTATAAAAGATCATTTACCGAGTTTAGAGAAAGATATTAATTCTATTCTTAGGAAAGTGGGTTAATAATGGATAAAGAAAAAACAATAGAACAAATTTACGATCAAATTCGTACCGTATACGATCCAGAAATACCAGTGGATATATACGAGCTAGGACTGATCTACAAAGTTGAAATAAACGACGAAGGGCTAGTCTATTTAGAAATGACCTTAACCTCTCCCGCTTGTCCAGTAGCAGAATCGTTGCCAATGGAAGTGCAGGAGAAAGTAATGAGTGTAGAGGGTGTAACCGATGTAGATTTACGAGTAGTGTTCGATCCACCTTGGTCCAAAGACTTGATGAGCGAAGATGCTAGACTAGCATTAGATATGTTTTAATTTAGGAGTCAGGAGTCAGGAGTCAGGAGTCAGGTGTGTAATCTGATTCCTGACCCCTGACTTCTGACCCCTCACCTAATGAATATGAAAATTTCTTCACAAGACGAGTACGGTTTAAGAATCTTATTACGTATCGCTAGAGCAGATGCGGAAAAAGGGTTAAGTATTCCCCAATTAAGTGAATTGGAAGGTATGTCTGAACCGTATGTTGCGAAGATAACCCGTACCCTTCGTTTAGCAGAATTAATCCAAAGTACTAGAGGGCACAAAGGAGGATACGTCTTGGCGAAGGGCCCCAATGAAATCACCATTAACGATGCCTTAACCGCACTTGGCGGAAAGTTATTTGATACCGAATTTTGTGGTAGCCATTCTGGTGTTGGACAACTCTGTACCAACTCTGTGGATTGCTCCGTTCGTTCGTTATGGAAAATGGTGCAGTTTACCCTAGATAATTTATTAGAAAAAGTTACGCTTTCTGATTTGATGGATACGGAGACTCAGTCTAATTTGAAGTTGGTGGAGTTGTTGAAGAATAATGCTATTCTTTCTCATTTGGAATAATTACTTTTTCAAAAGAAAAAACTACGATGGTTTCAGTTTGTAACTGAAATCCAATATCCAATCAGAGGAAAACATAGAAGATTGTATCTTCGACTCGCTTCCCATTCGTCTTTCAATTACCTAAAAACACATATCCTTCCGTCATACCTAAGTCAATAACCGAAACTTCCATAACTCCTTCTTTACCTAAATAATTAGCTGCACTGCTATACACGTATTCAGCAGGAGACCTGACAATATTCGCTCGAACAGGATTGAAGTGGATATAATTAAGCTTTTGGTGAATCCATGAGGGACTTATCAATTCAATCGGATGATTGTCTTGAATCCACACTTGATGGGAAGTATTATATTGATTGGTAACTTGCTGAGCCGAAGATACAATCTTCTGTATTGTTCCTTTCGACGATATAGGGTTTCAGTTAAAAACTGAAACCATCAGTGTGGTTACTTGACGAGCCAAATTAGAAACTGAAATCATCAGTATGGTTACTTAACGAGTCGAAGTAGAAAATCAAATCATTAGTGTTTTGAAGAATAACGCTATTTTACTAGCAGTTACAATAAATTTCGTAATATTTGATGGTTTCAGTTTGTAACTGAAACCCAATATTCAATCGGAGGAAAATACAGAAGATTGTATCTTCGGCTTGCTAACCAATTATTTTCAAGTACTCAAAACACCTATCTTTTCACCAAGCCCAATTATGAGTGCATTCAATTCTGTACTTTTAAGGGTGAAAAAAGTCCAACAAAATGAAAAGCCACCTCTCCCTAGTTATCGCCTGCCTATGCTGGTTCAGTTGCAATGACCGCATCGAATATAAAGAAGCTGCCCCACTCACCACCAAAGTACATCAAAAACAAACGACAAGTTACAACCCATCCAAAAACGCCTACTTCGGAGACTTACACATCCACACCAGTTGGTCATTCGATGCTTTTGTTTCTGGTGTTCGAACGAGTCCTGATGATGCCTATCGCTATGGCAAAGGAGAATCTATACCGCATGTATCAGGTAAAGAGATTCAGATGAATCGACCGCTAGATTTTATGGCGGTATCAGACCATGCAGAATACATGAATTTAATCCCGAATTTCCTGCTTTCTATTATCTTCGAGTCTTAGAAATTCCTACGCCTCGTTGGACGACTTATGAGGCGGTACAATTAGGAGTACCTTTGCCTACGGAAGTACCTGCTACTATTCAGGAACGGGTCTGGAGTTCGCCTATTTGGTATCAACCTGAGTGAAATTAAACTTAACATGGAAATTGAAATTAAAAAATCACAAGCCTCAGAAGTGCATATAGCTGCGCCCTTAATTTACAGTTCAGGGCCAGATGCCTTTGAATATGTTTTTAAAAATAAGCAAGTAAGTGCAGTCTATTTTTTGAAGCATGCGTTTATTCGAGAAGGGGGAGAATTTAGTTATGATAATCATTACTCTTTATATGCAGACGGTAAAATGGTGGGGATAGGAAGCGCATTTACTGCCCAACAAGGAAGTACTTTTAGTAAAGTAGATGCTTTGAATATTATACGATTTTATAATTGGAAAAGCCTTGGTGTTTTGAGGAATGGCTTAAAGGTGGAAAGGATTATTAAACTTCCAAAACAGGAAGAAATTGTGATTGGGCATTTAGGTATTGAACCAACATTAAGAAGTCACGGATTAGGGAAGGCACTAATTGCTGGGTTGATGGAGCGTGTGAAGAAAGCATCGAGTAGTCGTTTTGTATTAGACGTGTCTGAGGAAAATCCGAGAGCAAAGGCATTGTATGAACGATTAGGATTTGTGGTAACCAAAAAGAATGATTCCAATTTAAATAATAAATTCTCTTATGTACCCAATCATTTTCGTATGGAATTGATTACCCCTATAGGTTAGAGTAAGTCACTCAACCAAGTTAGTACTTCCCGAATATGCTGCCCATCCAACTGATGCGCGCCATTGTGTTCTTTATAAATCAAATTTTTAACACCCGCCTTTTCTAATTTTGCTTTCAATTGTTGTCCATCTGTTATCGGTAGCACCTTATCGTTTTTACCATGACTGATAAAAACATCTACTTTCCCTATAGCAGCAGCGTCTGCTAAATGTTGGTCAATCGCCATTGGTGTTTTGCCACTTAATAATACCGCACCTCTGATTTTTTCAGGAGCAGATAAAACGGCTGCTGAACTCATAATTGCTCCTTGACTAAAGCCTAATAAAAATACTTTGCTGGAGTCTGCATGATAATATTGAATGAACTCATCTATCACGCCCAATAATTTTTGTCTACCTGCATCCTCTTCTGTTGGATCTATAACGACTCCCGCATCCGAAAATCCTACTTTATACCATCCATAGCTATCAGGCCCTAGTTCAATAGGAGAGCGAAGGCTAACCACTAAAAAACGAGGATCAAAATAAGGGGCTAATGGTTCGTGAAGATTTCGCTCATTGGCCCCTACGCCATGCAGTATAATCAGTAGTGGTGGATGGGTTACTTGTGGATTGGGTGGTCGTACTAAATGAACTAGAGAGACCTCCTTTTTTTGAGGAATGGGTTTGGGGGCACCTGGGCTAGGTTTTACACTAGATTGACATCCCAAGATTATTATAAAAGATAGAAAGAATAGGATTTGTCTGATCATTATCGGTAATTGATTTGTAGAGAAAAATAGGAACCACTTTAGT
>CALJIQ010000007.1 GCA_937973995.1 uncultured Saprospiraceae bacterium | reverse complement strand
GTTCTAAGTGGTATCGCTTGGAACCATTGGAATAGCATTGCCGAACCTGTACCAACTTTATCAGAAAATCTGTCTCGCCTAGAAACAAAACATATTCCTTCCGATGAGTTCTTTATGCAGAGAGCTTTCCCTGATGCTTCCTTTAGCATGCAGGCCTATACAGAAGCCATAAAATCTGCCAAGTCCCATAGTCAAGCGCAGCCAAGAAATAATTTTGAACATTTTGATAGAGCATGGCAAGTAGAAGGACCAGGTAATTTAGGCGCAAGAATCAATACGGTCGCTTATCATCCTGAGAACACAGATATTATCCTAGCAGGCTTTTCTTCTGGCGGTTTATTTAGAACAGACAATGGAGGAAAAGATTGGATACCTGTCTTCGACGATCAATTATTCTTAGCAATTGGGGATATAGCATTTGATCCTACTGACCCTAATACGGTTTATGCAGGCACGGGAGATACCAATATTTCCGGATTTCCCTTTTTAGGAGATGGTCTATATAAAAGTGAAGATGCGGGAATAACTTGGAAAAAAATAGGATTGGAAAGTACGCGCATCATTTCTAAAATCATTGTCCATCCATCTAATAGCAATATTGTTTTTGTAGCGACTATGGGCCTACCCTTTGAGCCTACTAAAGATAGGGGCGTCTATCGCTCTTTAGACGGCGGAAAGAACTGGCAGCAGATTTTATTCTTAGGGGAAGAAACAGGTGCGATTGATGTAATTTTTGATGCACAGAACCCAGATGTCCTTTATGCTGCAGGATGGGATAGAATGCGAAATAGCAAAGTATCTAAAACACATGGAGATGGAGCTAAAATTCATCGAAGTACAGATGGTGGCACTACTTGGCAGCAACTAGGTCATATATTACCATCGGAGCCTCAAGGTCGGATCGGTTTAGCTGCTTCCCAAGATGCTATTTTTGCGATCTACGTGGACTCCTTACACAATCACCATAATCTGTTTCGATCCTATGATAAAGGGGCTACATGGGCGGTGATACCCGTCAATGAGTCTGTCAGAGAGTCTTTGCAAGGATTTGGTTGGTATTTTGGAAAAATAAGAGTGAATCCAGAGAATCGGAATGACATCACCATACTAGGTGTTCACTCTAACCGTACGCTCGACGGGGGTGCTACTTGGCAGGTATTGACAAGATTTTCTAATATTTCTATCCACGCAGATCATCACGATGTGGTCTATCATCCATCTGGCAAAATGTTATTAGCTACTGATGGTGGCCTATATGAATCTATTAATAAAGGAACGGATTGGAAGGATGCTGAGAATATTCCAGCTACGCAAACCTATCGAGTAGCTTTCAATCCACATGTACCTGATTTTTACTATGGAGGTTTCCAAGATAATGGCTCAGCAGCTGGTAATGCAAATCAAATCAATACTTGGGAGAAATACAATGGAGGAGATGGATTTACGACGGTATTCCATCCAACGGAATCTCAAATTTTTTACTCGGAATCCCAAAGAGGAAAAATAGAAGTTACTAGGGATGGCGGTGCCTCTTGGACCGTCGCTCTTACTGGTATTAACTTGTCTGATAGAAGAGGCTGGGATATGCCTTATATTTTGAGTCCACATAATCCAAGTGTGCTGTACACAGGGACCCATCGAATGTATAAAAGTACCAACGGTACGGTGCCCGAATGGAAAGTCATTAGCGAAGATTTGACCGATGGGCCTATTTATGATCGTCCTCAAAGTATCTCAGCCATTAGTCAGTCCTCTATCAGTAAAACTTTATATGTTGGCACCATGGATGCCAACGTCTGGAAATCAGAAGATGAAGGAATAACTTGGGAAAACATACAGCATCAATTGCCCGAACGAGCAGTAACCGATATGGTCGCTTCTCCAGATGCAGAAAATACGGTGTTCGTCACCTACTCTGGCTATAAGGATAATGATTTTAGTCCCCATATTTTCCGCTCAGATGACAAAGGCGGGAGTTGGTATAGCATTGCAAGCAATTTACCTGCTTTAGCTATCAATGCACTAGTCGTCGCTGAAGGGTATGGGAACCAAGTGCTGTTTGTTGGAACAGATGGCGGCGTTTTTGGAACTCTGAATGGCGGAGAGCAATGGGAGCGATTGGGTACGAATATGCCAATAGTTGCCGTATTCGATCTCGTTTGGAATACAGGGGTAAATACCTTAGTAGCTGGGACCTTTGCTAGATCTATCCTTTCCTATTCTTTAGATGAAATCATTGAACCACCTTCCAATACCTTATCTTCTTTATCTGGTCCAACTGCCACAGAACAACCCTTATTACTCTTTCCTAATCCAGTACAAGATCAACTCCATCTTTCCTTTAGTAATAAAGGTACCAATGAATCGCTACAAGTAGCTATCTATCACTCCAATGGGCAACAAGTAGATGCTTTTAAAGCTCGACCTGGACAAGATGCGTTTATCCAAAGAAATGTAGGGCATCTTGAGAGTGGTATTTATATTATAAAAATTAGTGGCGAACGTTCTTATTTAACTGGGCAGTTTGTCAAAATTGAGGGAAGATAGATAGATTGTTTGATGGTCTGATGGTTGGATTGTCAACAGTAAGTAGTCTGACAAAATAAGTTAACAACTTTGCTTTTCAGTTGATTGATTATTAATTACTGATTATTAGCTAATTAGGCGTGTTCAGTAGCGTCTGGAAAATAATTAATAATCAATAATTAATAATGTCACAC
>CALJIQ010000006.1 GCA_937973995.1 uncultured Saprospiraceae bacterium | reverse complement strand
AGTAGTGTGACATTATTAATTATTGATTATTAATTATTTTCCAGACGCTACTGAACACGCCTAATTAGCTAATAATCAGTAATTAATAATCAATCAACTGAAAAGCAAAGTTGTTAACTTATTTTTGTCAGACTACTTAAGCTCTTTCCATTTACTCATTGTATCCTTTATTCATTTACTCATTCATCACCTCAATGTCGCCCAGATTTCACTAATAGCATTTCTCAGCTACTATTTATAAAATATAATTTTTGTAATAATAGAAAAACGAATTTGTCGTTTTCATACCTACAATTTGACGCTTCTAATCCTCTCAAGTTGCGATGTAATCGCAAACTTGAAAAATTCCAAGTACCAAGCACCAAGTTCCAACTATAAATGCCCTTAAAGCGTTATACTGCGAACGGGGTAAAATTATGAAAGTGAACTAATTGTTTATTTGTGTAATTGTTTATTCGTTTACAAGCTATACTTAGATAAACAGTTCAACAAATAAACAATTAAACAGTATTGTAAAATCACTTTTTTATCCCGTTCCAAGTATAGTCTTGGAATTTGGAATTTGAATTTTGGAATATGAGCCATAAAGGGTAAATGTCGGGAAGATTACCAATAAATGTGGGTAGTTAGCTAATGAAAAAATTTTCCAACTATTTCGCTAATCATTTAATATCTTTGCAGGGCAATTTTGAAACACTTGTCAATTCAAGATAGTAAATTAATACGGAATATTTCTTGCATAGGAAATAGTCATTCATCTACCTTACTATGGAGTGGCGCATTTCGATTATTCATTAATAATCTACATTTAGCCTAGTAACTCCCTCTCAGCCTAGGCTGTATTATTACCTGTTTCCAACCATCATAAAGACATCTAATAAAGAAGCCTCTATTTAGCAGGTTAGTGCTTCATCAATTTTGGTATTTTGAATCGTTTATATTCAAAATTCAAAATTTATCATTCAAAATTAGTATTGGATTCATGCATAGACTTACAATTCTAATCCTTTTCTCTTTTCTCGTACAAGAAGTAGTTGCCCAGCAATTACCTCTATTTTCTCAATATCGAGAAAATTATATCGCCATTAATCCTGCGATGGTAAGCACGGAATATCTGCTATATGAGCAAGATCTTTCTTTTGGCGCTTCTTATAGGACGCAATGGAGTGAATTTGAAGGGGCGCCAGAGACGCAATTTATTAGAGGCGAATATTTGTTAGACAACGGTGGGTTTAGTTTGTTGACGGGTGGGTATCTGATCAATGACCAAACAGGACCGATTGGTCTTACAGGGGCTTATGGTAGAATTGGGGCCATTTTTACAGATGACCCTTACTATGGAGGAATTGCTGTGGGTCTTACCTTAGGGGCCGTACAATATCGGGTCAATACTAGGGAATTGCGCCTTAGAGATGCCAATGATATTATTGCGATGGATAGTAAAACCCAGTTTCGTCCAGATGTGGGCGTGGGGATTTATTATTACAAACGCTTATCTGGAGGCTTTTTATCGGATGATTATATATATGCTGGTGTATCTATTCCGCAAGCCTTGGGGTTTGATTTAGAATTTCAAGACGAAGGTGGCAATTTTGGCATTGAGCGAAGTCGCCACTTTTATGCACAAGCAGGTATGTTTCATGTATTGGAGGGAGAGAGTTATTTAGAATTATCCACTTGGGCAAAATTTGTAGAATCTGCTCCCGTAAATGTTAATATCAATTTTCGCTACCAAACCAATTCTATTATTTGGATAGGGGTAGGAGGTTCTACGGCGGGTACCGCTCATGTAGAAGCAGGCGTGCAATTAGGGGAGAATGCAGGTTTTGATAACACCATCCGAATTGGGTATGGGTTTGATTATACCTTTAGCTCTTTCGGCCCCTCGGTTGGTACTACCCATGAGGTGAATGTTTCTTATAGTTTATTTACTTATTAGCGATTAGAAATTAGTGACTGTTGTTTAGTGACTAGTAACGTTAGAAAATAAAAAGACATCCATGAACAGGTTGTTTCGATTTTTGATAGTAGGTATTTTCTCTCTGATTGTCGTTTCGGCAATAGCTCAACCCTCTTTAATATTAAATAATTCGGTAGTAGAGGTTGGGGAAGAGTTTGAGGTAGAATTTAGTGTAGATCGTTTTAGTGATATGGATAGAATGAAAATATTTTTAAATTGGAATGCTGACACACTTGAGTTTAAAAATATTGTTGAAGTAAATTCTCAAAAAATCCATGAATTTAATTTTGAGAATATTGATACAACTAACGCCAGAAATGGAGAGTTAGTTGTCAATTGGGAATCTACAATTTTGCCTAATATCACACTGGCTAATCCAGAATGGATTGTAAGAATAGCTTTCAAAGCAAAAGAAGTAGGGGAGACGAAAGTTAGATTTGATATACCACCTAATAAATTGGATGAACCTAAAACTTTTATTCGAAGACAACAATTCGGTAATAGCGACGGTGGAACATCCTTTACTTGGGAACTTGCAGAACGAGTAGAAGGCGGAAATGTAGTGATTAATTCTACTGCTGCCAGTATGACTCCTCCTAGTTCTGCTGCTCCCATTATCTTAAGTTTAATTACAGATACGGAACAATTGCCTTGTGCAGGTGAACAAGTCTGCTATGCTCTCCAAGTAGAGAATTTTGATAGTATTGTTGGTTTTGATGCACCCATCTTTTGGGACCCTTCCAAACTACAATTTATCAGTGAACAAAATAAGATTATAGAGCAAGTAACCGTCAGTAATAACTTTGGAGAAGGAGCACTTCTGTTATTGATAGATTTGTCTTTGGGAAATGTGGATCAAGCATTAATTACGGACGGTCTTTCATTTGAGGATAGCACTAGCTTGCTGGAGTTGTGCTTTGAGGTACTAGCAGAACAAGATAATGAAACCTTGATTGAAATAGGAAATACCCCTTTAGTTTCCAACCAAATTTCTATAGAGAATGCAGCAGCACAATCTGTTGACTATCAAAGTAGTACTAGCACCTTCGAATCCATCAACTGCGACGAAGTAGTCATTTTAAATACCGAGTGTTCCAGCGGAAGCGAAGGCGAAGAAGTTTGTATATCGGTACAAGCTAATAACTTTCCTGAAATTGGTAATTTTTT
>CALJIQ010000005.1 GCA_937973995.1 uncultured Saprospiraceae bacterium | reverse complement strand
CCTGATGAAATGGTGGATGCCATCCAATTTGGCATTCGAGTAGAAGTGCAATTTGGTAGAAGTAAATTGTACTCAGGACTGGTCATTGAAATACATCAAACTCCTCCAGTAAATCATAAGCCTAAACCCATCTTAACCCTTTTGGATGAAACGCCGATTATCAATGAACAGCAGTTGAAATTATGGCAGTGGATGTCTGGCTACTACTGCTGTACATTGGGCGAAGTGATGAATGCTGCCTTACCAGCAGGATTAAAACTCAATAGTGAAACGACCATTCAACTAAGCCCTGTTTTTGATGGCAACTTCGAGTTGCTTAGCGATAAAGAATATTTGATAGCAGAGGCATTAACTATTCAGCAAGAACTAAAAGTAACGGATGTTCAGAGAATTCTCGATCAAAAAAACGTTTCTCAAATTGTCTATAAACTGATTCAAAAGCGGGTAATATATGTAAAGGAAGAATTGAGGGGGAGATATAAGCCTAAAAAAATTGCTTGTGTTCGTTTGCAAGAACCTTATGCTACAGATGAAGAAAGTCTAAAAGAAGCATTCGAAAAGGTAAAAAATGCAGGTCGGCAAGAGGAGGCATTAGTGGCTTATTTAACCCTGTATCGCCAACAAGAATTTGTACGCAAACAAGATATTTATAAAAAAGCCCAAGTTAATTCTACGGTATTAAAAGCATTGGAAAAGAAAGGAATTTTTGAATTATACGATAAAGAAATTAGTCGCTTAGGAGGCTATGAAGAAGACTTATTAGAAATCCCTACTTTATCTGAACAACAAGTGCAGGCGATAACTGGCATTCAAGAATCCTTTAAGGAGAAACCAGTTGTCTTATTGCATGGGGTTACGGGTAGTGGCAAGACTAGAGTCTATGTAGAATTAATCAAAGAAGTGATGGCAAAAGGGGGGCAGGTATTGTATTTAATTCCAGAGATTGCGTTGACTGCTCAACTTATTAGTCGTTTGCAAAAATTATTTGGAGATGAGATCGTCGTCTATAATTCTCGATTGAATGATAACGAACGGGTAGAGGTTTGGAAAAGCGTACATGAACAAAAACCTTTGGTATTGGGAGCAAGATCCGCTTTGTTTTTACCATTCAAAAATCTAGATCTAATTGTAGTAGATGAAGAACACGATCCCTCCTACAAACAAATGGACCCTGCCCCTAGATATAGTGCAAGAGATACGGCTGTCTTTATGGCTCATTTGCAAGATGCTAAAGTCGTATTAGGAACGGCAACTCCATCTATAGAATCTTATCAAAATGCTAAACTTGGAAAATACGGCTTGGTAGAAATGCCAAAGCGATTTGGAGGCTCCGTTCTTCCTGAAGTTATCATTGTAGATAAACGAGAGGAACTTAAAAAACGTAAAATGCAATCGCATTTTACTTCTGTGTTGATTGAAGAATTAAAAGCAGCTTTAGAAAGGGGAGAGCAAGCAATTTTATTTCAAAATCGAAGAGGGCATTCTCCCTCCCTACAATGTAATACTTGCGGCTGGCATCAAGAATGCGTGAATTGTGATGTCAGCTTGACCTATCATAAGTTTTCAGATAATCTCCGTTGCCATTATTGTGGCTACCAAAGTGTCATTCCCCAGCACTGTCCAGCTTGCGGAAATGCCGCCTTAGCCCTTAGAGGATTTGGGACAGAAAAAATAGAGGATGAAATAAAAATCTATTTACCAGATGCCAAAGTAGGGCGAATGGACTTTGATACCGTTCGCACCAAAAATGCCCATGCCAAAATTATCAATGATTTTGAAGAAAGAAGAATTGACATCCTAGTAGGGACACAAATGGTGACAAAAGGTCTGGACTTCGATAATGTAGGCGTGGTGGGCATCCTTAGTGCAGATCATTTATTGCAATTTCCAGACTTCCGATCTACCGAGCGAGCCTTCCAATTAATGACCCAAGTAAGTGGTCGAGCAGGCAGAAAGCAAAAACAAGGTAAAGTTATCATTCAGACCTTTGACCCTGCCCATCCTGTTATCGACGAAACACTTAATCATAATTTTCCAGCCTTTTTTAAAAGAGAGATTAAAGAACGTCATACCTTTTCCTACCCACCCTTCTATCGCTTGATTCAAATTACCCTAAAGCACAAAAAGCCAAGGGTTGTGAACGAGGGCGCATACTTCTTTGTTAAATTTCTAAAAGCCCATTTAGGCACTAGAGTTATTGGTCCTGCCATTCCTTCGATCCCTAGAGTGCGAACCTATTATTTAATGGATGTGATGATTAAAATGGATCGCAATGCAACTGACATCAAACGAGTAAAGCAATTACTTTTTGAAGCGAGACAAGACTTGCAAAGAAAGGAAGGCTATTCTACCGTTCGAGTAAATATTAATGTGGATCCTTATTGATTGGCGTTGTGGCGTTGTGGCTTTAGGGCATTTTGGTGTGGTGGTCGTACACACATCCATAAAGTAAATTCACTTTCCGTTTCCTAAAATTAATTACCAATTTTATAAGAAGTTAAACATTAACAAAACACTTATACAATTTAATTCGTACTAATTTTTCGTACTAGAAAAGGGAAAAACATCGGTAGCGATGTGACAGGAAAAAAGATTTCAAAAGGTCAAATCCTTGATAAAGAGATATTTAACATTTTTTTGGCAAGGTTTTTGATAAAAAAAGCATTTTTTACTGGACAAAGTGGGTGAAAATCCTGTATATTGCGAAAGTAAATGTTTTAGAGAGAATTGCACATTCCAGATTTTCATCATAAGAATTCTTGCATTTTATTCTCTAGTTATAATTTTTTGATCTTCTTCATAGCAAATTAATCACCTAGTGATTAGCTCCCCTATAGATACTGAGATAAGACATAAACGGCTCTAAACTTATTAGCAGACAAACATGGCAAATCCAGCAATGAAACAGCACTTAAGTCACAAGCTTTTGCAAAAGCTTTCTCCGCAACAAATTCAGTTAATGAAATTGTTGCAGATACCGACGGCTGCATTAGACCAACGAATTAAGGAGGAGTTAGAAGCTAATCCTGCCTTGGAAGAGTCGGAAGACGACGCCACACAGGAATTGGAAAGTCAAACGGAAGATTTTCCAGAAGCGGGCTTTGGTAAAAATGAGGAAGAAAATGGCGAAGGAGGAGAACCTAAAGAGGAAGGGTTAAGAGATGATGAATTTGAACTAGACGATTATCTGGCTGACTACATAGAGGATGATCCTATTTCTTATAAATTAAGAATTGATAACTACTCTCCTGACGAGGAAGAAAAAACGATCCCCGTCGCAGTAGAGAGTTCCTTCCACGAATATTTAGAACATCAATTAGGTTTGCTCAAGCTCAAAAATGAACGAGAGGTAAAAATCACCACTCAAATCATTGGCAGTATAGACGATGACGGCTATCTGAGAAGAGAACCTATTGCCATTATTGATGATTTGATCTTTTCTCAAAATATTGAAGCCAGCGAAGAAGAAATCTTAGCACTTCTAAAAAAGGTACAGCGTTTCGACCCTCCAGGTACTGGCGCTAGAGACTTACAAGAATGCTTACAGTTGCAGTTACAATTTAGGTATGATAATGATAAGCTAACCGGAGAGGATAAGAAAACGGTCCAGAATGCACTTAAAATTATAGTAGGACATTTTGACCAATTTTCTAAGAAGCATTATAATAAGCTAAAGCGGCAAATAGGCGTAACGGACGATGAGTTAAAAGATGCTATTGATGAAATCTTAAAACTCAATCCTAAGCCCGCTAGTGGACATAACGGTGGAGGCAATACCAAAAATATCCACTACATCGTTCCCGACTTCATTATCGTGAATAGAGAAGGGGAATTGGACCTAACACTCAACTCCAGGAATGCGCCAGATTTGCGCATCAATGATCATTATAAGGACATGTTGAAGTCCTATAAAAATGGTCATAGCGGCAAAAATAAGAAGCGTCCTAATCGTCAGGAGAAAGAGGCAGTCATGTTCATCAAGCAAAAAATTGATTCTGCTAAGTGGTTCATAGATGCGATTCGTCAACGACAAGAAACCATGTATCGCACCATGTACTCCATTATGCAATACCAATACGATTATTTCTTAACGGGCGACCAGAAGAAACTACGCCCGATGATTTTGAAAGATATTGCAGAAATCACCGGCTTGGATATTTCCACTGTTTCTAGGGTAGCGAACAGTAAATTTGTTCAAACAGAATTTGGCACCAAGCGTCTAAAAGATTTCTTCTCTGAATCCTTAATGACTAAAAATGGAGAAGAGGTTTCTACCTTGGAAGTGAAAAAGATATTAACAGAGATCATCTCTGAAGAAAATAAACGAAAACCTCTTTCGGACGAAAAATTAAAGAACCTACTCAGAGACAAAGGCTACCACATTGCTCGTCGTACCGTTGCAAAATATCGAGAGCAATTAGGAATTCCTGTCGCTCGTCTTCGGAAAGAGTTATAAGTTCAAGTCTTTGTATTTTTAGGTCATAAAACTAGAAAAGCCACTCCGTTTTGGAGTGGCTTTTTTAGTTCTAGCCATAGGTGTCCCTCCAAAAGACCTCTAACATAAATCGTCTGGAGACGATGCGAATATACATCCCGAGTCTGGAGACTCGAAATATCGAACTACACCGCTCGATATATCAAGTCTCCAGACTTGATATGCTTATCCAAATCGTCTCCTGACGATAATAGGTGCAATTCAAAAAAATTGAGTCA
>CALJIQ010000004.1 GCA_937973995.1 uncultured Saprospiraceae bacterium | reverse complement strand
TATTTCTCGCAAAGGATCGCTAAGGTTTCGCAAAGTACGCTAAGTTAGTTAAAGGTCTAGCTTTGCGTACCTTAGCGTATCCTTGGCGAGACTTTGCGGGAGACAAAATTTGGGTAAGTTATTTATTTCTTCGTCCCTAATACAAGTAACTGATTTGGTTTTGTGGTCCAAAATACCACAGTACCTTCCCTTTTTACAAATAAAAAAGGTTGTATCTCGTGGATACAACCCTCAAAAACTCTCACTAGTTTTAATGAAACTAAAAGTTGACGTATGAACTCTTTTATATCTTAATAAAACCTGAAACAGGTTGGAACTTTAAAAATGTGGTAAGCTTTTTATTATATACTTACCGATGTTTGCAATTGATTCAAAAATCCTTAAAAATATCTAGACTTTTATCAATTTTTCATAATTTAAGAAAATTTTATGAAAAATGCCATGATTAGAACCTTTTTTTTGGTTAAATTGTCTAGTAGGTAGGCTAAATGATATAGTAAGTTCTCAATGTTGAATTTTGAATGATTGAATTTTGAATAACACTAGACGCAATAGGACGAAAACACTAAGATTTAATGAAACGACCCATTCAAAATTCAAAATTATTCATTCAAAATTGAGTACTTATATGATATAACTCTAACGGTTACGATCTCAGGCTATTACAAAATATTGAATTTTAACTTTTGATAATGAATATCACCAAAGAAACGATAGGAACCGCACCCGTTACCATAACGGAAAGTGCTATTAGGGAATTAAGGGCCATTAAAGAGGCACAGAATATACCTGACGACCACGGTTTGAGAATAGGCGTGAAGGGAGGCGGCTGTTCTGGATTTTCTTATATTTTAGGGTTTGATCTTGAAAAAGAAAAAGACCAAGTATACGAGTTAGGCGGTTTCAAGATATTAATGGAAAAGTCACATGGACTGTACCTCTTAGGGATGGAAATTGACTGGGTAGATGGTTTAAATAACAGAGGCTTCTCCTTTAATAACCCAAATGCTTCGGATACTTGTGGTTGTGGTTCTTCCTTCTCTGCCTAGAGACGAGCATAGCTCAGTGACTTCTCAATTAATGAATGAGAAGATAATTAAATGAGTAAATGGTCGCTTGTTCTATCGAAAAAATCTCCATTTTTGATTAGGATCATTCCACTATTTACTCATTTTCTCCTTTACTCCATTTACTCATTTCAGTACTAGTTTCCGCATCTAGAAAATCCTTTTACATGCCGCGCCTCCTGTTATGCTACCTATTATTTATAGCTGCGACCACTTGCGCCAACGCCCAAGCAAGAGTTAGCTCCAGTAATCTTCCAATCATTATTATTGAATCTCCATTCATACCTAGTGAGCCCAAAGTAACTGGGCATATGAGCATCATAGATAATGGACCAGAAAAAATCAATCATATTAATGATCCATTTAATGGTTATGATGGCCCTATTGGTATTGAACTTCGAGGGCAATCTTCTCTTTCTTTGTTTCCCAAGAAGGCGTATGGTTTGGAAACGAGAGACTCTACTGGTGGAAATTTAAATGTAGAAGTATTAGGGATGCCGAAAGAAAATGACTGGGTTTTACATGGCCCTTATAGTGATAAGAGTTTGATTCGAAATGCCTTAACTTATATCATTGCTGGAAAGATGATGGACTATGCCCCTCGAGTCCAGTTTGTAGAATTAATTATCAATGGAGATTACCAAGGGGTTTATCTGTTTACAGAAAAAATTAAAAGGGATAAAAACCGGGTCAACATTCAAAAATTAGAACCTGACTCAGAAGATATTACGGGCGGGTACATTATCAAATTTGATAAAGGGGATGAAATTGCTTGGACTTCTCCCTTTCCCTCCATTCGAGGACGATCCAACCAATCAAGGTTTTTGTATCACTACCCAAAAGAGGAAGATATTACAGAAAGTCAGAAATCTTATATCCAGAATTTTATAACTGAGTATGAAAATACTTTAAATGGGGAGAATTTTGATGACCCCAATTTTGGTTATCGACAATACATAGATGTCGCCTCCTTTATCGACTTTTTAATCGTTAATGAAATCAGCAAAAATGTAGATGGCTATCGCCTAAGTTCCTATATGTACAAGGACAGTGATCAAATAGATGGCCGATTAAAAAAAGGTCCCGTTTGGGATTTTAATTTGGCGTTCGGGAATGCGAATTATTGTGGTGGGGATACTTTTATAGGTTGGGCATATGAATTCAATAATAGATGTCCTGACGACTTTTGGGTCATCCATTTTTGGTGGCAACGATTGTTAGAAGACCTCAACTTCCGAAAAGAAGTAAAGGAACGTTGGCAAACGCTTAGAACGACTACCCTCTCCACGGAATCCATTGTAGGAATTGTTGATTCTCTGGAAAATCTATTAAACCAAGAAGGAGCAGCCAATCGTAATTTTCAGGAATGGGATATATTAAGAGAGTGGATATGGCCCAATGTAACCGTAGCCAATACTTACGCTGCGGAGGTGGACTATTTACGTAGTTGGACCATTGGTAGGTTGAGTTGGTTAGATCGTCAATTTGAGGTATATGATGTCATCAATGACGGCTCGACTCTATTCAATGAAGAAATTACGGTTTACCCCAATCCTTCCAATGAAATCGTGAATTTTGACTTTTCCCTGCAAAGTTTTGTTCTAGCTAAATTAGATATTTATAATGCGCTCGGACAGTTGGTAGTAAGCGAAACGGTTAATGAAATTGACCAATCTAATTTATTTGAATTTCAATGGCAACCCAATAGTCCAGGTGTGTACTTTTATAAAATCACTTCTTTGGATAGAGTATTTTTCGAGGGTTCTGTTTTAGTAACTGAATAAGATTCATTGTTGCTTTTCACAAAAAGGCATTTTTAATTACTCATCGGATGGCTGCCGCCGTCCGATGAGTAATGCTTAGCGAACTTTGCGAAACCTCCGCGTAACTCTGCGGGAAATAAATACCATAAGCATCTTACCGACCAATCTTCAAATAAATACTTTTCAGATAAGCCCCCTCCTTAAATCCAATAGGATGATCTATATCATGTTCACTTCTTTCTATCTCTTCCCACTTAATGGGCATTTCCTTCACGGCTTGTAAGACCGTAGCATAAAATTGTTCCTTAGTGACTCTACTCGAACAAGAAGCTAGTAAAAGAATACCGTTCTTTGCTACCAGTTGTATAGCTGCTTTTGCCAAACGGGCATATTGAAATAGTGCTCGTTCTACTTCACTCTCTTTTTTTGCAAAGGAGGGAGGGTCAACAATTATTAGGTCGAATCTTTTGCGTTCTTCGGACAATTCTTCCATTGCCTGAAAAGCATCAGCTACTATTATTTCATGCGGGGCATCTGGAAAATTGAGTGCCATATTCTGTTGCGCCAATGCTAAGGCTGGTGCACTTATATCCAAGCTAGTAACGGCCGTTGCCCCTCCTGCCATCGCATGCACGCTAAATCCTCCTGCATAAGCAAAAATATCCAACACCCGCTTTCCTTTAGCTAACTCTCCTACCCTTTTACGATTGTAACGATGGTCTAAAAAAAATCCAGTCTTATGACCTTTTCTTACATTGGCACAAAATTGAACACCATGTTCTTTAAAATGAATATTCTCATTGGGCAAGGCGCCAACAAGTAGTTGGTCTTCTTGGTAACCATATAGTGCTTGTGGATTTTTTTGTAACAATCTATTGAGCCGCAATACTACTGTTGAGCATTTTGAAACTGCTACTAAACTTTTAATAATGGTTGGTAAATAGGGCAGCCAAATAGCAGAATAGAGTTTTACGACCATCACTTGATGATATACATCTGCAATAAATCCTGGAAGACCATCATTCTCTCCGTGTATCAACCGATAGCCATTCGTATCTGTACTAAATAAAGGAAGTCTTTTTCGATAGGCTTGTTGAATCTTTGTCGCAAACCAGTCCTCATCAATTTCCTCTTTTTGCAAACTGAGGATTTTAATACGAATGACCGATTGTGGATCATACAATCCTACCGCCAACAATTGATTCTTTTTAGAATCAAAAATAATCGCTAGATCGCCCGCTTTTCCTTCTTTATTTTGTTTGATGATTCCTTGTTCAAATACCCAAGGATGTCCTTGACGGATGATCTTTTCTACGGAAGGCTTTACCTTGATGGCTAGGCGAGCAGGCGTGGGTAGGGTTTCAGGTATCATTTATTGTGAATCCTTTCTTTGATTACCTGTCCAGAAATTCTATCCCTTCCATATATATCAACGTATTTCACATCAGGAAATAGACCAGATTCATCTGCATAAACATAGATATTAGTCAATGTTACTTCTGTCCCATTAATGGTCATCCAAGCATCCCATTTTCCTTCTTTGACTATCAATTGTATGTACCGATCATTATACGCTTTCAACTTAATTCGATAGCCATGGTCTATTTTTTTAGACGTATAGCCATAGGCTAATACCGCTTGTAACCACGACAAGTCTTTCTTAGCACCATCCTCTCCATACCGCAGCCAATAAGCATTGATGGGATGTCCTTTTCGCACTTCACCTTCCACTATATCTAAATCATAGACAATGGTATTGGTATTCAAATTACGTTGGATATAAAACAAACTGCTATCTGTCTTTGGTGGGCGGGGATAATCATCAGGCAATTCTGTTCGTCCTTCCCATCCTGGTGCTAATACAGAAGTCTCTTCCACTGCGTGCGGTGCAATAGTCAATAACCATAAGAAAAGAACGAGGGTACAGTTAGAAAAGGTAGCTAATTTTATCAACGATTTGTACTATTAAAAATGGGTCTTTGACAAATGGAGGCAATTAGCAAATCAGATTGGCATCGAGCCAATCTGATTTGCAAAAGGTTTTCTAAAGGGGCAGTTCAGGCTTTGCCTGAAACTGCCCCTTTAGGAAACTTTTTTTCCCTGAAATGGACTCCTATGTCCATTTCAGGGAAGGTATCACTCGATTTGTCAAAGAACCTTAAAAATTAACAAAATATAGTGTAAGATTACTCTTTAGTTTTCCCCATAAACACATTGACACCTGTTTGAACAGGATTGCCCGTTGTCCGTCTAAAAGAGACAATCTGACCCGTATGATAGATGGCGTCTGCGAGCGGTCCATTGAGTAAGTTCCAAAAAGGAAATTCGGAGGCATTTTCGCCTCTTTTGAAAATGACTTTATAGTCTTCTAAGTTTTTGCCTTTTCCTCCTTTAAGTTGGTCACTCGCAGCTTTAAGATTTCTGAGGGTGGCAACCCGTCTTTCTTCAAAATTATGATCGGGAAAATCCGATGGTCGTATATTCGGTAAACCTTTAGTAGCATTCATAATGACTAAAGATAAACCATACATATGCTCTATGGTTTCAGCAGCGGTCTGAGCATCCGCACTTGGTTGATAGGCCAAATCTTCTGGTCGCAGATCTTTGGTTGCCCAATAATACCGATACCCAAGTCCATCCACCATTCTTGCCGCCACATTGCCAGATTCGAAATCTGCTGGGTAATCAGGAATTTGATGATACGGGATGCTTTCTTTCTCTTGCATATTGGTAGCTACGACTTTTTGTGCTTGGCATTGGGTGAATAACAGGATGGTTAGTAGAGGAAATAAAAATTTCATAAGGTAGAAGATTATAATTCAAATTTTACCGACTAGCATACAATATTTCAAAGGATTTTCGCTCGTATCCTCTAGGAATATTCCCTATTTCGGCAGAGTTATTTGGACCAGTTGGATCGCAAATATAGTACTTCTTTCCTTTGTAGGTAATGGCAGGACCGATCGGTTCCTCCAAAGCCACAGCAATAGTTAGATGGTCTGGAAAAGCAATAACCAACATGGGTAAATGTAATAACTCCTGCACTAAACCGTAAAAGACGGCAGACCGATCTTCACAATCCGAATACGGATAAAAAAACACTTCCTCCCGAATCATGGGTTTACTTCTACCGAACGCTTGTTCATCCTCTTTATATTGAAAAGCAGAGCGGGTAAAGGTGGCAAGAATTTCCAGTTGATGCCGAAGGGGTTTGTTCCCAATTATTTTTTCCAATTGGGCTAGTAAGCTGTTTTCTAAATGCTTCGAGAAGGGTGCGACAATATAACCTGATTCATCTATAATTGGATACTTCTTCATGATGTCCACTAAGTTTTTATCCAATTCAACAGATAAGTTGTAGTCGGTGCCCCGCCAATTAAAACGAAACTGTTTCCTCTCAATATTCGGTCTTAAACTAGGTAGCCAATTAAAGCCAAGAGAAAAGGAATTTCCATTGGGAGCAGCAATGAAATTCAATAAATAAATGGCTCTATTTCGATTTGTTTTTTTGTATTGCAATTCTGATAATCCTAAAAAATGATTCCCATCATCTTCTATCAACGGCGTTTCATAGATATTATCTTTCGTTTTTACATATAAAAAAGCCTCTCGACCAACAAAGGTTAAGCGGGTATCATAGTTGAGTTTCGACATAAAAAACCAAGTAACCAATACTTTATAAGACTTTGATTTTTGTCGATAAATCGCATCAATACTGCGTTTCAATAATTCATACGTTAACCAATCATTTAATTGATACCGTTGCTTACTCTTGGTAATCGCATTTAAGATCGTTCGATGCGAAGCTCTATTCATTCTTTTATAAAAAGCAACTATATCTTCTTCTACCAATTTTCTTGGATTACTAATAAGTATTTCATCGGAATAAGGAATTACAATATTCTCTGTATAAAAAGCAATATTCACCTGTTTTATGGAAGGGGATTTACCTACTGCCTCCACTTGAAGAAGTAAGCAAAAGAAAAGGAAAAAGAATGAGAGAATTGGTTTGTTCAGCATCTATTTATGATAAAAGACTTAGTTTATGGGTAGATTATTTATTTCCTAACCCCTGACAAAATAACTATAAGCAGTAACGGTATCTGTCAACAAAGATACTTTATAAACGCCTTTGGGGAGATTATATTCCAAGGGATGTTTTTCAAATAGTTTTTTAGGAGACACTTTCACATTCATTAACACTTTTCCATATCTATCGGCAATTTGCAGCTGCCCTTTCTCTTCAAAAGGTTCAAGAAAAACGACTTCTATTTGTTCGTTTTTATTATACACTTCTAAGGGTTGAAGCAATGACTGTTTGCCTTTTAATAAGCGGTAGGCAATATAAAAATCGGGAATACCATAGCCCAAAACATTATCGGGTGCTGTTGCCTGACTACTACTATTTTCTATTGCCTCCCGTATAGTGCGGTTATCATGATAGGGAAAGGCTTGCTTAAGATCTGCTACTAAGCCAGCGATTACAGGGGAGGCCACAGAAGTCCCATTGGACATGCCAATATCATAACCATTGCCTGCCACTACCGTCCGTTGTCCCATCGCTGCAATATTTGGTTTTATCCGTCCATCGGAGGTAGGACCGAAGGAAGAAAAACTCGCCCGTTGCTCGTTAGAAGCCACTGCTCCAATGGAAAATATTTCACGACTATCCGCAGGAGTGCCAACAAATCGCCATTTACCAGCTCCAGAATTTCCTGCACTCGTCACCACAAATACCCCTTTGGCAACCGCAATATCTGCTGCGATAGAAGCCCTAGATGTTTGGCCATCTAAATCCTGATACGTATAATTCATCACCTCCTCGGAAAATTCAGTATATCCCAAAGAGGAATTAACAACATCTACCCCGATACTATCTGCAAATTCTAAGGCAGCTATCCAGTTACATTCCTCTGTCAAACTCTCAGATCGTACATCCTCCGTTTTCATACAGATATAGTTAGCGTGTGGGGCAGTCCCAACAAAATAATAGGGTAAATTACTTGCCATAACGGATAAGACCGAACTTCCGTGGGTCGCTGATTCATATACATAGGGATCGTCATCTACAAAATCCATCCCAGGCAACATTCTTTGGTTCGTAAATAGGCTATCAAAAAAGGGCATGACATCCACATTATTATAGCCACCATCTTGTACTCCAATAATCACCTCTTCTCCCCGATACCCTAAGCGATGCAAAGCATGTCCGTTTACCATGCCTATCTGCAACGAGCCATACCCATAATATCCTTTTGTCTTTTTATAATCTGGGTTTAAATTGGGTCTTTTATTTTTCTTGGGTTTTAAGGGTGGATGATATCTACCCACTCGTTCTACCCCTTTCACAAAAGGTAAGGTTGCAATTTCTTGAACGATGGAGGGTGTTGCCAAAATGGTTGCTGCATTTAACCATTTGGAGGTGTGTCGTACTTGACCTCCCATTTGTTGAACTTGACTTTGATAGTTTGCGGAAACAGGTAGGTCTGTTGAATCTATGGGAATATGCAAGCGATCTCTACGAGCTAGCGCACGAGGGGATAAAAATGCACTCGGCTCAAAAATGCTATAAGGTGTATCTGCTTTATCCGTGAACGTCACCCAATAATGGGATTGTTTTTCTTGCGCTGTTAAAACTCCAGCAAATACTATCAATAGTATAGAAAAGTAAATTTTCATAGTATAATTACTCACTTTGGGTGAGAACAAATATATTGATTCTTAGTAACTAATGTTACTTTGGTACTTTAAAGTCTATTGATACTCACATCTCGGAATCCCAAAGGGATTGAATGTGAATAACGCCGTGTGCAACACGGTGATATGACCTTTTAGGGCATGTTCCAACTCTGGGGGAGTTGAATATTGAACATTCAACTCCTCCAGAGTTGGGAACATTACTTGCTTCCAGCACCCTAGATTGCATCTAGGGTTATTGGTATTTAATCCTTTCAGGATTTTTCGATTAGAAAGATGTAGGTAGAAAGGGCGGTCTGACCACTGACTTCTTAAAATGTCCAGTAGTGTACCTTGGACGTTAGGAAAAAAAAGTGGAAGGTATTGGTAATAAACAAATGCTAAAAAAGCGCTGGTTGCAAATAGATATATTTTTTATAAATGAGAGTAAATGGACTATATTAAATAAAATGCACTATATATCTTTTAGATACAACCAGCTTCGTTGGCTTTTTTTAATAAAAAAGCAAAGTAGAGGGTAACAGGGGGTAAAGAAAAATAAAATTGATTAGGGAAGAAAATTTGGACTGAATAACAAATATAACAACTACAAAATTAATATTAGTAAAAATTGTAATTTTATTTCAAAGTTAGAATTTTTGAAAGAGAAAGATTCCTCAGAAGAATCTCCCTCTGAGGGGCTTGAGCTTATCTCGTAAAGTAAATATTTCAAAAGTTTTGGAAACTTTTGAAATTTATAGTAGGAATAGCTTTGGAATCTCCTTCTTCCAAACTAGCTAAGTAGTCCTCTTCCAGCGATTATGAGACCACAACCATTCACTAGGTTGATGGTTGATTTGTTGCGTCAAGGCAGCAATATATAAATCACTAAGCTCTCCGTCCTTTAGGGGGCTAACTCCATCCCATAAATTAGAAAACTGAACCGTGTATCGTCCTCGTTTTTTCTTTTCAATAGCAAAATAAAAAACAGGATACGATCTATTTAAAGCGATTTTCTCCGCTCCGTTGATAAAAGGAGTACGTTGATTCAGGAAGGTTTTCCAAATAGCCTGATTGGTCGTTGCAGGACTTTGATCTGCTACTAATATATAAATAGAAGGCGTCTTTTTTTGAGCGACCAATACCCTTCCCAATTGATTCATAGGGACCATGTTCATCCCCCATTTCGATCTCAATTTTCTCAAGTAAATTTCCACCTTCGGATTACTCAAAGATTTATAGACCGTATAGACTGGATAGTGAACTTGTAGTGGAAAGGAAAGACATCCCATCTCCCAATTCCCAAAGTGACTCCCTAGTAAAAGAATGGATTGATTTTTTTCCAAATAGGGTAATAGTATCTCTGTGTTTTCATATTGAAATCTAGCTTCCAATTGTGCTTTGGATAAGGAGAAGGATTGAAGGGTTTCTATAAAAACATCGCTTAGATGCCGATAATAATTAGTAGCGATTTCGGCACTTTCTCTTGGCGATTTTTTAGGGAAAGAATTCTTTAAGTTTTTTTGGATGATGGCTTTTCGATACCCTACCACTTTTTGCAGGAAAAAGGCAATGCTATCACTCAGAAAAAATAGCAGTCGATCAGGTAGGAGGCGCACCAAGCCCAATAAAAAACGAAATCCGATGTATGCGATCCAATTAATCAATAATTAAACTTTTGTTGAGACAGGAGCGAGTAATAGTAAAATAGACTCAATCATTTTAGGGGCATGAACCTCAGGAATATCATGTCCCATTCCTTCAATAAATAGTTTCTTAGCAGTCGGTATGATCGTCGCATACTTTTGGGCATGGGTAAAAGGAATCAATGGGTCCGTCGTTCCATGAATCAGCAGTACTGGTAGTTGCAAAGATTTCAACCCCTCATAACGAGAACCCGATTTTTTAATAGCCAAACTATGCTGATCGGTAGCCTTCATATTATAAGCCCTTCTTTTACGCACTTCATATAGGGCTTTTTGTAAAACATATTTATTATCAAAAGGATAATCTCCTTTCCCCTTTAACAAGCGTCGAATGGCTAAGTGTAATTTTAATTTCCCTTCCTCCGTTTTAAGATTTCGTCCATACACCAAACTGATTCTGCCTATATCTAGGATAAATTGACGAGGGGTACTCACCAAAGATTTATCAAAATAAAAACCCGTTGACATAATAGAAGTTAAGGAGACCACTCGTTCCTGATGACTAATGGCTAATCGTTGTCCGATCATGCCGCCCATAGACATCCCTATGATATGCGCTTGGTCTATTTGTAGTTGGTCCAACACCGCTACTCCATCCGTCGCCATATCTTCTAGGGTATATCCACTTTCCTTTGTCCAACCTGCCATCCAATCCGACATACCCACGCCCCTGTTATCATATCGAATCACTCGATACCCAGCTTCCACCAAGGGTTGCATAAAGTAACTGGGCCAATCCAGTATCGTTTGTGTATGTCCATTGATTAAGAGGATATTTCCTTTCTTAGATGTACCGATAGCTTCATAAAAAATATCAATTCCTTGGTTATTAGCCGTTCCTAATTGTCCTTTAATCAATTCAGGTAATGGTGCCGCTTGTATTTCTTTGATCCACTCATCTGTTTGTTGGGGTACTTTTGGACCACTGTACAAAAAAAGTAGTAGTCCTAGAAAGAGGATGGTGACTATTCCTGCTATTATCATTGATGATAAGTTTAATTTATGGATTCTTTGACAATTTTTACAAAAGGTATTTCTACTTACTCGTCGGATGGCTATCGCCGTCCGATGAGATGGCCGTTCCCATCCGACGGCGGTAGCCATCGGACGGGAACACTGCAAAAATTGTCAAAGAACCAATTTATGGTTTGATGGCTTGCTGGGT
>CALJIQ010000003.1 GCA_937973995.1 uncultured Saprospiraceae bacterium | reverse complement strand
TAATAACGGATTGCGTACCCAAGACTCCAATAGGGCAGGATGGGAACACGGATTCAACGGATGAGACGGATAAAACGGATTTCTAAGTAGGATAGGTGCTATTCTTTTACATACATGTCCTGTATGGTATCCGTTCTGATCTGTTAAATCCGTGTTCCCATCCTATCTAGGTACGCAAAACGTTACAATTAGGAATTTTGATATTCCTTTGGGGCATCATTTTTATGTCCGAATAAAATGACCATAGTTGATCTAAAACGATTCTTCCAATCCCTCTTACCCGGTATCTTTTTATTTGGGTTTACAGTCGGAACGGGCAGTGTAACTGCTATGGCAAAAGCAGGGGCAGATTACGGAATGTCTTTGCTTTGGACGGTTGCCCTTTCTTGTATTATTACGTATTTGTTGCTCCATCTTTATGGAAAATATACCTTGATAACAGGAGAGACGGCACTAGCATCCATTAAGAAGAATATCCATCCAGCACTTGCTTTGTTCTTCGTCATCACTTTAACGACGCATGTTTGTGGGAGTGTGATTGGGGTGATGGGGATTATTGCGGAAGTTTGTTTTGAATGGTCCAAGAATTTTGTAGAAGGAGGCATTCTACCAATCTATTTTGCGGTATTCTTTATTACGCTGGTATATCTTATTTTCTTATTAGGTACCACTGCTGTTTTTCAGCAAGTACTAGGTTTTGTAGTTGGATTGATGGCGGTTTGTTTTTTAATAAACTTTTTCCTGTTAATGCCTCCTCTTGCAGAAATGGCTAAGGGAATGGTGCCAACGATTCCTGAATCAGCGTCTAACCAAAATGCTTTCTTAGTGATTGCTTCGATGGTTGGAACAACCGTTTTTTCAGGTTTATTTATTCTTCGCACCACTTTAGTAAAGGAAGCAGGATGGACCATGGAAGATTTGAAGGCACAGCAGAAAGATGCTTTGTTTTCTGGTTTTTTGATGTTTGTGGTGAGTGCTTCTATTATGGCAGCAGCGGCAGGGTCTTTACATCTACAAGGAGTTACGCTAACGAAAGTATCCGAAATGATTCAGTTATTAGAACCAATTGCTGGAACATTTGCCGTCACTATTTTTACGATAGGGTTAGTAGCAGCAGGCGTTTCTTCTCAGTTTCCGAATGTGGCATTGCTACCTTGGCTCTTGGATGACTATTATGAAAGAGAAGCAGATTTGACACGAATGGATTATCGGATTTTTGCATTACTTATTTCTCTATTGGGTTTAATTGTTCCCTTATTTAATGCGAAGCCGATTGCCATCATGATTCTTTCTCAAGCTTTTGGTGCTTTGGTGTTACCCGTAACGGTTGCTTGCATCCTTTACCTTGGGAATCGAAAAGATTTAATGAAAGACCATTCGTTTTCTTTACTGCTGAATATTATTTTATTGGCGATTTTAGCCTTTGCTTTTTTGATGAGTTATATGAGTTACTCAGGTATTATAGCAACTTTGAAGGCGCTTTAGCGCAACGCCCAAAGCGGTGAAAACATAAAAGAATATTTACTATTTAGAGATGTGAATCGCTAGTTAAAAAAGTGAACTCCCCCCAGCCCCCTCTTAAAAAGAGGGGGAGTATGCTCCGATACCAATATTTTCGTTTCGGAGGAGACTCCCTCCCTTTATAAGATTAGCATTTGCTTTTGCCCAGAGGCAAAAAGAGCGTTGACAGGGTTGGGGTGGGTTAATTGTCGTATTGTCTTCTTTTTCAACTGGCGATTAGCATTAGAAGTTGTACTTCTTAAATAGTCCTTTAAAAAATCTTAATAATTTTGAAGCGATTGTAGGAATACTTGATTACCTGCATCAGGCATGCAATCAAGCAATCCAATAATCAAACAATCATCCTAAGATGAAAAAAGTAGTCACTTTCGGAGAAATCATGCTCCGATTAACACCACCCAACTGGAGAAGGTTTTCACAAGCTAGTTCCTTTGAAGTTATTTATGGAGGTGGGGAAAGTAATGTAGCCGTTTCTTTGGCGAATTATGGTATTCCGACCCAATTTGTAACGCGTCTCCCTAACAATGATATAGGAGAATGTGCCTTAATGGAAATGCGTAAACGTGGAGTAGGCACCCAACATATAGCCAGAGGAGGCGAACGATTAGGTATTTACTTTTTAGAAATAGGGGCAGTTAGCCGTGGAAGTAAAGTGGTCTATGACCGAGCACACTCCGCCATGTCCACTATTGAAAAAGGAATGATCGATTGGGAAACCGTTTTTAAAGATGCCGATTGGTTTCATTGGACGGGGATCACACCCGCTATTTCACAAGGCGCAGCGGATGCTTGTTTGGAAGCTATACAGATGGCCAACAAAATGGGCGTTACCGTTTCCACCGATTTAAACTATCGAAAAAAACTATGGAAATACGGTAAAGAACCGGGTGAGGTAATGCCTGATTTAGTAGCAGGTTGTGATGTGATTCTAGGAAACGAAGAGGATGCCGAAAAGCACTTCGGTTTACACCCAGAAGGAGTAGATGTAACGCATGGAGATTCTGTAGATGCAAAGGCTTATTTATCTGTCTTGCAACAACTGATGGAAATGTTCCCTCGTTCTAAAAAAGTAATTACTACCCTTCGAGGATCCATCAGTGCTTCTCATAATACCTGGTCAGGCGTACTGTGGGATGGTAAGACATTATTCGAAGCACCGACTTATCAAATAACACACATCGTAGATAGAGTAGGGGGCGGAGATAGCTTTATGGCGGGTCTGATTTACGGATTACTAACGTATCCAAATGACGATCAACAAGCATTAAACTTTGCCGTAGCTGCCTCTTGTCTAAAACACACTATCTACGGAGATGCAAACTTGTCCACTATAGCGGAAGTTGAAAAGTTATTGAGTGGGGATGCTAGTGGACGGGTAGCAAGATAAATTAATAATTGAGAATTGAGAATGGAGAATTTACGTGACGCTTGTAATTTTCCATTCTTAATTCTCCATTCTCAATTAATTACATGGCAAGATTTAAAAAACTAGAAGTTTTAAAAATAATAGGAGAGCAAAGCATGATGCCCTTATTTTATCATGCAGATGTGGAGTTAGGGAAACAGGTAATCAAAGCTTGTTACGAAGGAGGCGCACGATTATTAGAATTTACCAATCGGGGTGATTTCGCCCACGAAGTATTCGGGGAATTGAATAAATATTGTGCAAAAGAGTTGCCTGATATGATAATGGGCGTAGGGTCTATCAACGATGCCGCCACCGCCAGTTTGTTTATGCAAATGGGGGCGAACTTTATTGTCTCTGCTTCTCTCCGAGAAGATATTGCTAAAGTTTGTAACCGTAGAAAAGTTCCCTATATGCCTGGCTGTGGAACGCTCACAGAAGTCGGTAAAGCAGAAGAGTTGGGTTGTGATATTGTAAAACTATTTCCTGGTAGCGTATATGGTCCTGGCTTTATAAAAGCGATCAGCGGACCGCAACCGTGGACCCAAATCATGCCGACTGGCGGGGTAGCACCAACTAAAGAAAATTTAACGGGTTGGCTAGGGGCTGGAGCAGTTTGTGTAGGAATGGGTTCTAAATTAATCTCCAAAGATTTATTGAAAAAAGGAGATTTTAAACAATTGTCTAAGAATGTCACCGCTGCTTTAAAGTTGATTAAAACTATTAAAGGTTCTTAGAAAGTAAGTATTCCATATTGTGTTAGCTCTAAATTCGTTATTAATTAAAATTGATAAATTTTATTTAATAACGAATTTGAGATAACATAATTTTTTAATGAACGGTGAATTATGTTATCTCGAATTTAATTCCACTAGGTTTTTTGATAAAAACCTAGTGGAATTAAATTCAGAGCTAACACAATAAATGACCCATCATGCTTGCTATCCAAATGACGTAGTTATTCTTTCGTTGTTGCTTAGTGATGATTTGTACTTTCTCCTACTCCTCTTAAAAAAAACTTAGAACGTTAGTTCGTCCACTATTAAGTGAAACGACCATCCACCGTCCACCAAACAAAAACTATTAAATTAAAAGAAAATGAAAAATCAACTCCTTTTTGTTTTCTCTCTCCTGCTGTTTTTTTCTTGCGCTTCCAATGCAACTTTAAAAGATACGATTCCTACTTTGGAAAGTCCGATATCTAACAGTAAAACTACGCAAGTAACCAATAAAGACGAACTGAATACAGCAATAAGGGAGGCAAGCCCAGGCGATGAAATCGTACTAGCTAATGGAATATGGGAAGATGTTGAAATCGAATTTTACGGTATGGGAACAGCGAATGATCCCATCACTTTACGTGCAGAAACGCCCGGAAAAGTAATGATTCAAGGTGCCTCTAATTTAAAACTAGGAGGAAAATATTTAGTAGTGGATGGTTTGTATTTTACCAATGGTGCTTCTCCTTCCAGAGCAGTTATTCAATTTTTTATTGATAAAGATAAGTTGGCAAACCATTGCCAAGTAACCAATTGTGTTATCAAGGACTTTAACAAAGCTCAGAAAAATAAGCAAGATTTGTGGGTATTGTTCAAAGGACGGCACAACCAATTGGACCACAGTTATCTGGCAGGCAAATCAAATAGAGGACCGACCATTAGAGTGGATATAGCTGGAAACGAAAGCATCAAAAACTTTCATCAAATAACCCACAACCACTTTGGACCTAGACCACCGAAAGGAGGTCCAAGCGCAGAAACAATTCAGATTGGAAATAGTGGCACCTCTATGTCTCCTAGTAATACGATGGTTGCGAATAACCTCTTCGATAGATGTAATGGAGAGGTAGAGGTTATTTCAAGTAAAACCAATTTTAACGAATTTAGAAATAATATATTTTATAAAAGTGAAGGTTCGCTGGTCACTCGTCATGGAAACTATTGTACCGTAGATGGAAACTATTTTATTGGGGACGAAAAATCTCCGCATGCTGGTGGCGTGAGATTGATAGGTACAGGTCATTGGGTCACTAACAATTATTTTTATAATCTACGAGGCGAAATTTTCAGAGGTCCTCTTGCGGTAATGAACGGAATTCCAAAGTCCTCTTTAAATAGATATATACAGGTAACAGATGTGGTAGTTGCCTTTAATACTTATATCAATTGTAAGTCCCCTTGGCAATTCGGTGTAGGATCAAATATTGACCAAAAAGAGGTGCTTCCTGCGTCTGAAATTCGATCCGAAACACCTATTCGGACGCTAGTAGCTAACAATGTTATTTATAATACGAAAGGAGATGATCTACCAATCATTCGCTATGATTCTTTAGATGGGATTGATTTTAAAAGTAATATTATCAATAATCAAGGGAAGGCTTTTAGAGGCGTAGAGGGATTACAGGAGAAGGCTTTTTCTATTAAGGAATTAGAAGAAAATATATGGGTGCCTTCCACTGATCTAAGCGGTATCGAGGTACATCATGGATTTGAATTTGACCAAATCACCAAAGATATATTAGGAAATTCCCGAAAAGGAAATAATTCAATAGGTGCTATAAATGGAACTGACTTAAAGTCAGCTAACATCATGGACTCATCTCAGTACGGACCTGATTGGTATGATGCTACTCCTGTTCAGCCTGAGTCCATAACTCATTCGGCAAGTACCACTAAGGAGTTAATAGAGAAAGTTAGGACGGCTAATGATGGAGACATTATTGAATTAACTTCCGCTCAATACGAAATAAGTACGCCGCTTCAAATCAATAAAAAACTAACTATTCGATCGGCTAATGCTGGTAATAAGAGCACTATCGTTTATATGGGAAAAGGAGGAACGCCTGCTTTTGAAATGAACCCGAAAGGTCAACTCACCTTACAATCAGTCTTACTAAAAGGATCAGGAAAAAATTATGCCTTTGCTAGTCTAAAAGAAAATATGTCTAGCCTTTATAATTTGAAAGTCGAGAATTGTGAAATATCCAATTTTGACCATGTACTGAAAGCCTATAAGTATTCCTTTGCGGAGTACATTGAGTTCCAATCTACAATTATTAGAAACTGTAATCATGGACTATCCCTCTCTAGTGAAGATGATGACAAAGGAGAATATAATGCAGAGAACCTGTATATAACCAATTGCCAATTTGAGGGAGTGGAGCAAAATGTCATTAATTACTATCGTGGCGGATATGATGAATCTACGGTTGGAGGGAACTTGGTAATCAAAGGGAGTTCATTCATCAATAGTGGAGCAAAGGACGAAACAAATATTTTATTGAATACTTATGGAATCATCAATGTCGATATTACTAACAATACTTTTCAGGACAATCCAGTGAAATTAGTAGCGAGACTTTGGGGGGCTAAGAATAATGCTGCTTCTGATAATACGATTCAAAATTCTGGTGAAATTATTACGGAGCAGAATCTACCTTTGAAGTTGATGTATTAGTGTTAGTTTCTTCGGCAACTGTGTTGATTTTTCCTGAAATGGACATCGAGTCCATTTCAGGAAACAAGGGATTCTAAAGGGGCAGACAAACTGGCAAAGCCAGTCTGTCTGCCCCTTTAGAATCCCTTGTAAAATCAGATTGGCTCGATGCCAATCTGATTTGACATAAGTCATTTCTATGCATGTATTTAAAAAGGAAAATACTAAATTGTGGAATCAACAATTTAGACATACTCTCAGTAGGCATTAAAATTTAGTTCACGAACTATGAGTACAACCACGAAGGATTTCTCCCAGTTATCTCAAATGCACGAGGAACAATTACCCGTGCCAAAACATAAGCTACACGATTGGACGCACTTTGCGGGACTATATGCAGCGGAACACGTAGCTGCTACAGAATTTGTCATCGGTGCCACCTTTGTAGCCTTGGGAGCCAAAACGATGGATATTATCATTGGCTTACTCATTGGAAATATATTAGCAGTACTTAGTTGGACATTGATTACCACTCCGATTGCGGTGGATACGCGCATGAGTTTATATACCTACCTCCAAAAGATAGCGGGTAAGCAAATGTCGAAATTGTATAATTGGGCGAATGTCTTAATTTTTACCGTAATCTCGGCGGCAATGGTAACGGTGTCTTCAACAGCGGTTCGGTTTGCTTTTGATATTCCCGCGCAATTGAATTGGTACCCTACCAATATTTGGTTTGTAGGGATTGTGATTTTGGTTGGATTATTTGTAGTCTTTGTAGCGATTTATGGATTTAATGCGGTTTCTGAATTTTCGGGAATTTGCGCACCTTGGCTATTCACCATGTTTACGAGTGGGGCGATGGTTTTACTACCTGCTCTCGCTTTAGCAGTTATCGGAAAAACCATACCTGAAAGCTGGGCAGAGTTTGTCAATATTGGGAACCAATCCATCTGGACGGGAGTGAATAGTGCTGGTGAACCGGGCATAGGCTTGTTGGAAGTGATTGGGTTTGGTTGGGCGGCCAATTCCATTACCCATGTTGGCTTAATAGATATGGCATTACTTCGGTTTGCCAAAAAGAAATCCTATGGATTAGCGACTAGTACGGGAATGTTGTTTGGGCATTATATTGCTTGGATAGCTGCTGGTATTATGGGGGCTGGCGCTGCGGTCATTTTAGGGAAAACGATTGCAGAATTAGACCCTGGAGATGTGGCGTATTATGCGCTCGGATGGTCGGGCTTTGTGATTGTGATTGTGGCTGGTTGGACAACGGCCATTACCAATTTATACCGAGCAGGATTGGCAGCGCAAGCGATTTTTAGTAACCATTCTCGTAGAGATACCACTCTGGTAGTTGGCTTGGCAATGGTCGTAATTGCGTGCTTCCCGTTTGTATTTACAAAATTTTTACCCCTATTAACGTATGCGGGTTTGATCGTCGTTCCTGTTGGGGCGATTGTATTTGCTGAACATCAGCTTTTTCCAAAAATTGGCTATACGAGATATTGGTCGAAGTACCAAGACTATGCGTCTAGTATGCCAGCAGTTGCCTCTTGGGGCTTGGGCTTGGCATTTGGATTTGGTTTGAATTTTCTAGATGTGATGTCTTTTTATTATTTATTTATCCCTACTTGGTTTTTCACCATTCTGGTTTATACCGTACTCGCAGGAAGCTACGGCGCAAAAAAAACCTATCCCGAAGCAGCCGCCAAAGAGCAGCAATTCAACGAATTGGTAGAAGACTACCAACAACACTTAGCAGCTAAGGAACCAATCTTGAAAAAAGACATCTCCGAATTTTCTAAGCTATTAAAAATGCTTGCGTTTGCCGCATTGGGCATCACCTTATTTTTAGCAGCAAAGGTGCTGTTCGGAAGTAGTGATGAAGGGACTTATATTGCGAACCGAGAGACCTTTTATTTCTATGGATTTATTTGTACGGTGACTTACTTTGTGGCGGCTTATTGGGCGATGCAACGTGGGAAACGCCAAGTGGTGTAATTACTGAATCAAAATGCGCATAATGATTTTGGGCATTCCTTTTATTCATCAGCTCACTTTGAGTGAACAGATGAAACCATAGCGTCTAATCTGCCCCACTCCAAAGTGCTATTGATACCCCACATCCCCAAATCCCGAAGGGATTCAATATGAATAGCACCGCATGCAATGCGGTGGCAACGTGTTTAGGGTATTTCCCAACTCTGGAAGAGTTGAATAGTAAATATTCAACCCATTCTGGGTTGGGAAATATGCCTTCTCTCTTATCCCTAGATTGCATCTAGGGCTATTCGTATTCAATCCCTTTGGGATTTTAAAGATCAAAAAGATATGGGGGTATCAATAGCACTCCAAAGTGAGCTGATTAGTTGTAGTATCGCGCTCTAGCCTCTTTTACATTCAATTCAATTAAAGTGGAAAGAAGGCTAAAAATCACAAATTCATACAACAAGATTAATGATACTCAATCAAAAAAATCTATCCCAACTATCCAAACACCTTTCCTGCCCCACTTATGATCGACAGTCCTTAAAAACAGGGATTGTTCATATCGGTGTAGGTGGCTTTCATCGTGCCCATCAGGCCTACTACTTTCATCAATTATTGGCAAAGCATCAGGTTACGGATTGGGCAATATGCGGGGTAGGCTTACGAAAAGAGGATCAAAGGATGGCAAGGACTTTACAAAAACAAGATGGTCTTTATACCTTGGTTGTTCAGCATCCTGACGGAAAAGTGGAAACAGAAGTAATCGGTTCTATCAAGGAGTATCTACTAGCCGTAGATTCACCACAGAAAGTTATTGATAAAATGGCGCATTCCGATACTAAAATTGTTTCTCTGACCATTACCGAAGGGGGTTATAATTTTAATCCAACTACGGGTGATTTTAATTTTGAAAACCCAGATATACAACAGGAATTAGCACAGCCCAATACACCCAAAACCGTCTATGGTTACCTAACAGCAGCGTTACGAAAAAGGCGTGCCAATGGATTGCCTCCTTTTACCATTTTGTCCTGTGATAATATTCAGCATAATGGAAAGGTGGCCCGAAAGATGGTGTTAGCTTTTGCCCATAAGCAAGATCAGGATTTAGCCAATTGGATAGAAAAAAAAGTCTGTTTCCCCAATACAATGGTGGACCGAATAACGCCTGTCACCACGCCCGAACTCCTAAATTATTTAAAAAAGGAACATCAGTTAGAAGATGATTGGCCTGTTGGATGCGAGCCATTTATTCAATGGGTCATTGAGGATGATTTCTCCAATGGAAGACCTCCCCTCGAACAATTGGGCGTGCAGTTTGTGCCCGATGTTACGCCTTATGAAAAAATGAAAATTCGCTTGTTGAATGCAGGACATTCTGTGTTGGGGATTCCAGGGGCAATACATGGTCATCCGACTATTGATGCTTGCATGAAAGATGTTGTGTTTGCCAAATTTATGCGTCGGTTTATGGACGAGGAAGCAACGCCTATTTTGGGAGAGATTGAAGGGATGGATTTGGAGACCTATAAAGATAGTTTAGAGGAACGATTTGCCAATCCCAATATAAAAGATAGCGTAGGCCGTATCTGTTCTGAAAGTTCTGCGAAATTGCCCAAGTTTTTAATTCCTACGCTAAGGGAAAATTTGGAGAAGGGAGGAAGCATTAAATATGCCACCTTCCTGTTAGCTGCTTGGTGTTATTACAGCGATAAAGAGACCAATGAGAAAGAGGAACCCTTAGAGATTATAGATGCGCAAAAAGAAACCCTGCATCACATCGCAAAAAATACAAAACAAGATTGGACCGCCTTCTTACACCAACCTGAAATATTTGGATCGCTTGCCGAAGATGCTAGATTTACCGAACAATATGTAAAAGCCATCCAATCCATTTATCAAGAAAAAAATATTCGAAAATTGATGAGTGATTTATTATCTTGATAATGTTAAATTAGAAAGTGCTAGGATAAAAAAAAGTGGTTCTTTGACCTATCCCGTGCTTCCTTTCCTGAAATGGACATCGAGTCCATTTCAGGAAACAAGGGTTTCTAAAGGGGCAACTGAGGCAGCGCCTCAGTTGCCCCTTTAGAAACCCTTGTGCGAATCAGATTGGCTCGATGCCAATCTGATTCGCGGATGGTGGCGTTTTTGTTAAAGAATCTAAATTATACTACAGACGGGATAAATTAACGAAAATGGATAATTCGTTTATTTGTTTAACTGTTTATACGTTTACAAGCTACACTTGGATAAACAGTTCAACAATTCAACAAATAAACAGTATTGGATAATCGGATATTTATCCCGAGTTCAGTATAGCTCATCTGCGAAATCCAAAGAAAATCAGCGAAATCTGCGATCCAACAAAACCCTCATGAAAAGACAATTCGGCATTCTAATTTTTCTACTAGTTCTAAGTGGTATCGCTTGGAACCATTGGAATAGCATTGCCGAACCTGTACCAACTTTATCAGAAAATCTGTCTCGCCTAGAAACAAAACATATTCCTTCCGATGAGTTCTTTATGCAGAGAGCTTTCCCTGATGCTTCC
>CALJIQ010000002.1 GCA_937973995.1 uncultured Saprospiraceae bacterium | reverse complement strand
TTATCAGGAGCCAACAAGATAAGAGATTTGTAATGTATAAATAAATTGAGGATGGCAAAATTATCAATCAGCTCACTTTGAGTGAGCAGATTGAAGGATAGCGTCTCATCTGCTCACTCAAAGTGAGCTGATGAGTTGTTTTATCTGTCCCAATGTGTTTTGTCCTCAAATTATGCAGGATGGTAACACGGATTGAACGGATAAAAACGGATTTCATACAGGTCTTGTAGGGATAGCTTAGGTCCTTCAATTATGATTGAATATTTGAATAACAAAAAAATATTTTTAGACTTGTCTAAAAATTAATTTATAACTACCTTTGTAGCATGAAAATACTTCACAATCTTCTTTTCCTACTTTTTTGTGCTCATTTATCAATGGCCCAAACGGGTAGTTTATCTGGAAAGATTGTGGAAGGCGATCAAGCAATGGCGTTTTCAAACATTGCAATAATGGGAACCTCGCTGGGTGCTACTAGTGATGATAAAGGAGCATTTGTAATAGAAAATATTCCTGTTGGTAAACAAAAATTGCTCATCTCTACGATTGGTTATCGTACGGTTAATAAGGAAATAGAAATCATTGTTAATCAAGAACTTGCAATTGGAGAAATAACAATGCAAGAAGATGTATTTGGCTTAGAGGAAGTAGTGGTAACGGGTACGATGAAAGAAGCTTTTGTGACCAATTCGCCTGTGAAAATAGAAGTAATCACCGCTCGATTTTTAGAAAAAAATACCGCTCCTACCAATATTGTGGAAGGAGTTACTTTGTTGAATGGGGTGCAAGAAGTCGTTGCCTGTGGGGTATGTTATACCAATAGCATCAGTATCAATGGTTTGCCTGGCGCTTATACGGCAGTGTTGATGGACGGTGCGCCAATCTATGGAAACCTAGCCTCTGTCTATGGATTGAATGGTATTCCCACTACTATCATTGATCGCTTTGAAGTGATAAAAGGACCTAATTCTACCTTGTATGGTTCAGAAGCAGTGGCGGGGGTTTTGAATATTATCACCAAGGACCCTTCCTCCCAGCCTTTGCTCAGTTTAGATGTAATGGGAACGACTCACTTAGAGTCTTTTGGGAATATTAGTATTGCGCCAAAATTTGGAAAATTTGATGGCTTTATAGGATTGAATTATGCTTACTTGAATGATTTTGATGATGAGAATGGAGACGGTTTTGGGGATAATGTGGCGATGGATCGGGTGTCTCTTTTTTCTAAATGGTCTATGCGCCGACCCAATGGTAAGCAATTTACGTTGAGTGGAAAATACTATTATGAAGATCGTCGGAATGGGGTAGAAGCGTTTATAGAAGATCGAGCCTATAAGAATTTAAGAGGGAGTGATGTCATTTATGGCGAGAGTATTTTAACCAATCGCTTAGAGTTATTCGGAACCTACGAATTACCAACTACCGAAAATATAAAAGTAGACTATTCTTTCAGCCATCATTTGCAAGACAGTTACTATGGATCCGATTTTTATAAAGCCGAGCAAACCATTGGCTTTGCTAATCTGATTTGGAATAAGTATGAAGGCAAGCATGATTTGACAATGGGGCTAACTTCTCGCTATCAATATTACGATGACAATACGGTAGCTACTCAATTATCGGATGACCTAAATCGTCCTGATAAACAATTCATCCCTGGCATCTTTGCGCAAGATGAATGGAATATTAGTAATCGGTTTTCTGTGCTATCAGGAATGCGTTTAGATCATTATTCCGCACATGGGTTAATTGCTTCACCTAGATTGAGTGTGAAATATAAACCTGAATCTTGGACTACTTTTAGACTTAATGGTGGAACTGGTTTTAGAATCGTCAATCTATTTACAGAAGATCATGCTTTTGTTACGGGACAGCGGGAGGTAGTTATCCTAGAGTCTTTAAAACCTGAACGCTCTTTTAATGGAGCTTTTAATTTCAATCATATTTTTAATACGAGTAATAGTAATGGGTCGATAGACTTCGATGGGTATTATACCCACTTTACCAATAAGATTATCCCTGATTACGAAACGGTTGGAAAAATTATTTACACCAATACCAATGGTCATGCGGTATCTAAGGGCTTGAGTGTCAATCTGAATCAACAGTTCGATAGCGGTTTAGCGTATAGCTTAGGCTATAATATCCAACGGGCAACAGAAACAGAACTCAACGACTTAGGAGTAGAGGAAACTAGAGGAATCGAATTTGCATCTGATTGGGGAGGCGTAGGTATTTTAAATTACGATTGGAAAAAGCAAAACATCTTGTTCTCCTACACAGCTCGTTTTACAGGGGAAATGAATTTACCAGAAGTATATGATTTTGGTCCCGATGGGCAAATATTATCAACCGCTCGACCTACACAGTCCAAGCCTTTTTCCATCCACAATATTCAAATTACCAAATCCTTCAAACAGAAAAATCTATCCATCTATTTAGGCGTGCAGAATTTTCTAAACTATCGTCAAACGTATTCTCCGCTGATTGGTTTTAATGATCCTAATGCTGCTCCTGGATTCAGCGATGCTTTTGATACGGCTTATGCGTATTCGCCTTTGCATGGACGGGAGTTTTATTTGGGGGTTAAGTGGAATAGTGGTCGACGGTGAAGGTGAATCGCAGATTCCGTTGATTTGGAATTGATTTCGCAGATGAGATGATAGTGATTTATGGATTCTTGCAGATTAAGGTGGGAATTTTTGTAGATGGTAGACGGAAGATTCACTTAGGAACCAAATTGTGTTAGCTCTGATTTTGATGGCTTAGAATTTGGTAAAATTCTAAGCCATCAAAATCGAGATAACATAATTTCTCTTTGAGAATGGACAAATAAGTTATGTTAAGGGCTTCGGCAATAAATAACCTACCCACATAGGTATTTCTCGCAAAGGATCGCTAAGGTTTCGCAAAGTACGCTAAGTTAGTTAAAGGTCTAGCTTTGCGTACCTTAGCGTATCCTTGGCGAGACTTTGCGGGAGAC
>CALJIQ010000001.1 GCA_937973995.1 uncultured Saprospiraceae bacterium | reverse complement strand
TCCATATTTCTAACTTCTTAGAAATATCGTACCAACTTGCGGAAGTTATTTTTTCAGCGTTACTAAGTCGTCAGGAGACGACTATGATAGGCATTCCAAGTCTGGAGACTTGGAATATCGGGCAAGATAATGCGATCTATCAAGTCTCTAGACTTGATAGGCTTATCCGAGTCGTCTCCTGACAACAACATTCCGTTTAGCCTGACGGCTATGGGCGCAGCCTCCGTTGCCCCTTTAGAAACCCTTATGCGAATCAGATTGGCTTGATGCCAATCTGATTCGCGGATGGTAGCGTTTCACGTGATATGTCAAAGGATCTTTACTATTTACTCCAACATATCCTGCGGCAAACTTTTATTAGTCTTAGCCCCCAACTCCTTAATCCGCTCCGCACGCCCAATCAAGGTATCACCAAATTTTCGAGAATCGGTCATCTTGTTCATGGCATCGGCATAGGCACTTTGGGCGTGGTCTAGTCTCAGACCAATTTGCTTCATATCTTCTACGAAGCCACAAAATTTATCATACAATAAACCACTTTGGCGGGCAATTTCGATGACATTTCGTTTTTGTTTTTCTTGTTTCCAGATAAAGGAGACGGTTCGCATGGTGGCGAGTAGGGTAGAGGTGGTGACTAAGACTACATTTCTTTCGAGGGCATCGGTGTATAAACTCGGTGCTTTTTGGATGGCGGTGGCAAAGGCCGGTTCAATAGGAATAAACATCAACAGATAATCGGGAGTGTTGATTTGATAAAGTTGGGTATAATTCTTGGAAGCTAGGTCTCGGATATGCGATTTGATGCTCTCCACATGCAAACTCAAAAAAGTTTCTTTTTGATGTTTGTCGGAGGCATTAAAATATTGCTCATAGGCTTTTAAGGAGACTTTAGAGTCAATGATAAGATGCTTGCCATCTGGAAGATTAACAATAAAATCAGGTCGTTTAAGTTGTCCATTTTCATCTCGGTAGGAGACTTGGCTATTAAAATGGATGCCTTTATTTAATCCTGCTTTTTCCAGTAAGGTACTCAATTGCAATTCCCCCCAATCGCCCTGTGTTTTAGAATCTCCTTTTAGCGCATCTACTAAATTCGCTGCATCTTCGCTTAGCTGAATATTGAGATTTTTTAATTGTTCTATCTCTTTTTTTAAGGACACCCGCTCTTTGGTTTCATCCATATATTTCTGTTGGATATTCGCTTCAAAGGCTTGGATTTTTTCTTTGAGTGGGTGGAGTAGGTGTTGGATTTGATCGTGGTTTTGCTGACTAAAAGATTTGCTTTTTTCTTCTAAAATTCGATTGGCGAGATTTTCAAAATGGAGTTGTAGTTGTTGCTCCATTTCTTTCTTTTCTTGTCCATTGGTTTGAAGGCGTTCTTCTAAATGTATGACTTGTTGCTCTTTGGTAGAGATCACTTTATTTAGCTGAATAATGGCTTGTTCTTTCTCTGCCACATCCGCCCGAATCGCATCCATCTGTGCCTCCGAAGCATGCATTAATTCCTTGGTTACATGGGTTTGGGCAATTTCTGCCTTAGAAAAATATCCTTTTGCAAAGGTATTTTTAAAGATCAACCATAAGAGCAATCCCAGTATTAACCAACTGATTATCAGTAAGATGAAGACGGTATTTAAATCCACGGAATAGTGAGGAGTTTTAAGTGAATAGTTAAGAGTTAGCCTGAAATCCAAAAATAATATAAAAAGTTTTAAAAACTAAATTTATTTAAATTTTTAAAACATTTTATATTATGTCATTTCACATATTAGGCCTCGCTTGCTTCGCAAACTCGGCAGTGAGATTCTTTTAAATCCCTGCCGCTAAAGAAACCTATTGCGAGGCAAGGCTAGTTGCCGAGCAAAATTTAAGTCACTATGTAATAGGCACACTCTTAACTCTTAACTTCTCACTCTTAACTCCTAACTCCTTCCTATCTATTCTTCGTCCTGTTCAAAATTCAATTTAAACCCAATCGTCTGATGAGGCTCATCCTCTTTATTATCATCATCATAATCCTCCCACTGATAAATCTCTGTTAAGAATTCTTCTAAATGTCTCAAGAAGAAAGGTTCTTTTAACTCCTCAGGTCGGTAGATCGCTATTTTTTTGGGGGGATGTGGTTGACCATAGTTCTCAATATAAGGATAGTTGATAATGACAATGATTTTACCGTTGAATAACTGTTGGTAAATCAAAGAGCCATTATGTTTAATCAGATGCCGCTTGATGGAATCATTTACTTGTTTATACATGCCACTTTTGACATCGCCTAGAGACAATACAATGGCTTCAAGATTTTCCATTTCGGACTTGGTTTCAATTTTTGCCTCTAGCCCTACTTCTTTGGTAATAGTTTCTAATTGTTTGATGATGGTATCCTTCAAACTTTTATCCCAAATCTCTCGATAAGCACGGGTGCTTTTTTTGATCTCCGTGTAGTTTTTGACCTTTTTTTGTAAATTAATGTAATCTGGATTCATTGTGTAGTTATTCGAGGGGTCAGGAGACAGGTGTCAGATAATACACCACCTGACCCCTGACGCCTGTCTCTTGACCCCTAAATTAAGATATTTTCATTCGAGCAACAGGCTCGACCTCTTGCCCAACGAAGTCTTTTTTCAAATATTTATAATAGCCGGTAACCGCAATCATAGCGGCGTTGTCGGTACAAAATTCAAATCTTGGGATATAGGTGTTCCAGCCCAAGTTTTTGCCCGTTGCTTGAAAAGCAGTTCGCAAACCAGAGTTGGCCGATACCCCTCCTGCAATAGCTACTTCTTTGATGCCCGTTTGTTTGGCTGCTTTTTTTAGCTTGTTTATTAGAATGCTAACAATGCGATCCTGAACGGATGCACAGATGTCTGCTAAGTTCGTTTCAATAAATTGAGGGTCTTTTTTTAAATTTCTTTTTAAGAAATATAAAATAGAGGTTTTTAATCCACTGAAACTAAAATTTAAATCAGGTATCCTCGGTTCAGGAAACGGAAATACGGGCTGCCCTTGCTTCGCATATTTATCAACCAGCGGACCAGCGGGATAATCTAATCCCAAAAGCTTGCCTGTTTTATCGAATGCCTCTCCCGCTGCATCATCTAAGGTATGTCCGATCACTTCCATATCCAAAAAATCCTTTACCAATACGATTTGGGTATGTCCGCCAGAGACGGTTAGGCAGAGAAAAGGAAAAGTCGGTTTGGGGTCTTCTGCAAAGTGAGCCAAGACGTGGGCTTTCATATGGTTCACTTCGATCATGGGAATGTCTAAACTCAAGGCAAAAGCCTTAGCAAAAGATACCCCTACAATCAACGATCCCATCAAACCTGGACCTCTAGTGAATGCCACCGCATGAATATCCTTTTTGGAGATACCTGCCTTCTTGATCGCCATATCCACTACGGGAATAATATTCGCTTGGTGTGCCCTAGAGGCAACCTCAGGCACCACCCCTCCATATAATTTATGGGCTTCTTGATTCGCTACGCAATTGCTCAAAACGACTCCGTTTTGTAAAATACTAGCAGAAGTGTCATCACAAGAGGATTCTATACCCAAAATATTAATATCCATTGAAACGAATTACTTATGTTTGGCGTTATTTAAGTAGTGGGACAAAAATAAATGTTCCAATTTTTTGAGACTTTTCGTTAGCTTTCAAAAATAAACTCCTTGACATACGTTCATTTTTGAAAACTAACAAAAAGTCAATTGGAACATTTATTTTTTCAATGTCCCTAATATTAGTTTTTGGTCTCATTGCCAAAACATTTTTTACTATCCTACAAGACTACTTTCCAGATCTGAGATAATTCTATTACAAAAGACTACGAAACCGATTGCTATCCTCACTATGCATACCTCCTAATCGGATTTCAATTTTTAAGCTGTTTACAGCTTCTGATAGTCGAAGACGATCTGACCTTTACTAATGATTTATAAACAATTAAAAAAAGCCCGTTATGTTCAAATCATCCTCTAGAAATAAGGCAAATAAAACAGCAGATACTTCCTTAGAAGTCCAACGAGATCTGTCTTGCTTAATCGCCAAAGGTACGACAATTGATGGAAAAGTTAACAGTTCTGATAGCATTAGAATTGATGGTACGATTCGAGGAGAAATCAATTGTGATAAGCGATTAATCGTAGGTGCCAGTGGACATTTGGAAGGCACGATCCATGCAACGGATGCTACCATTCGAGGCTACGTAAAAGGAAATCTAACTGTAAAAGGAATACTCCGTTTAGAAAGTACTGCAAGGATTGAAGGATATATTATCGCTAAAGCGATGGAGGTCGAAGAAGGTGCTCAGTATGAGGGCGAATGCAAGGTAGGAGAGCGGTTTGCGGAGCCATCGGTAACGGAGGTGGAGATGGCATTGGTGGCTTAAGAAAGTGAAGAGTTAGGAATGAGGAGTGAAGAATAACTCCTCACTCCTAACTCCTCATTCCTCACTGAAAAGCGTTGCCAGTAGATTGGAACATATCCGCTCCGCCTACATCATGCAAGAAGCGAAAGATATCTGATTTCCCATCTCCATCAAAATTACCGACATACCATTGGTCTCCGATTAATTTTGCTTCGGTCCATTTGACA